>CAYNYX010000008.1:0-1154 GCA_964401535.1 uncultured Muribaculaceae bacterium
ATGAATTATATAGATAAACATATTAAAACAATAGAAGAAAATAAAACAATAGGAATAATAATAGTTAAAAAAAACAATAAATTTATTATGGAATATTGTAGTGATGATAGAATTATTTCTAAAGAATATGAATTAGTGTAATGATAATAGGATTATTGTGTATACTAATATTAATAATAAGAATATATTATTAGTGGATAATCAATTAAAAGTATCAAAATAAAGTTTGATATAAAATTAAGATATTCCTACCTATCTTATAGTATAAATGGAAGTGTAAAATTTTAAATAATCTTCATATTTATACCTCCCTTAATACACTATTTACTAGAAATAGTGTTTATATATAGATGAACCCATTTATTGGGTTCTTTTCATTAAAAACTTTTAAAATTATAATAATATTGTTTAAATAAATAAAATAATGTATAATATTATTGGTGATAGCAGTGGAAATGAATTACATAGTAAAAATAATGCTTATGATATTAACAACCTTTTTATTTGTAGTGCTTATAATGCCTGCAATAAAAAAATTAGCATTTCAAATAAATGCTGTAGATGTACCTAGAGATAGACACATACATAATAAAACAATGCCTAAATTAGGTGGTTTAGGTATTTTTGCAGGATTTTTACTTGGTTTTATGATATTTGGAGAACCAAGTAGTCAAATGAATTCAATATTAATAGGTGGTTTTGTCATTATAATTACTGGTATAATTGATGATATAGTAGAATTGAAACCTATATATAAAATAGTTGGTCAAATTATTTCAGCAGTAATAGTTGTATTTTATGGACAAACTGTAATAACAGAATTAAGTGCTTTTGGTTTATATATTAATTTTGGTATATTTGCTTATCCATTAACTTTAATATTTATTTTAGTTTGCATTAATTGTATGAATTTAATAGATGGACTAGATGGTTTATCTGGTGGCATAAGTGCGATATACTTTTTAACAATTGCTATAATTGCTTCAATGAGAGGCGCAAGTGGATTGGATTTAGTATTAACATGTGTAATGTTAGGATCAACATTAGGATTTTTGTTGCACAATTTTCATCCGGCAACTATTTTTGCAGGAGATTCTGGGTCTATGTTTATGGGATATATAATTTCTATTATTGCCATATTAGGTTATAGAAAT
>CAYNYX010000008.1:1164-16508 GCA_964401535.1 uncultured Muribaculaceae bacterium
ACGATGACATCATTAATAATCCCACTACTTATTTTAGCAATCCCAATTCTAGATACTATATTCGCAATAATAAGAAGAACTTTAAAAGGAGAAAGTATTGCAAAAGCTGATAAATTTCATATTCATCATCAATTTTTAAATAGAAACTTTTCTCAAACTGCAACAGTATTAATTATATATTTAATCGATATATTATTTGCTTTCGCATCAATTGTTTATGTTTTAAATAATCCATATTTAGGTTATGTAATATATGGTTTATTACTAATTTTAACTGTTATATTTGTATGTAAGACTAATGTAATAATTGAACATAGAATGAAAGATAAAAAAGATAAAATAGAAAGGTAATAATTTATGAGAATATTAATGACGGCAAATGAAAATTCATTTTTTATTAAATTTTTAATACCACAATTAAAGTATTATAAAGATTTGGGATATGAAATACATGTAGCAAGTAAGGAAGATGGTAATGAAATTCCATATTGTGATAAAAAGTTTAATGTAGATTTCGCACGAGGCCTTAATATTAAATCTAATCTTAAATCATATAAGCAAATGAAAAAAATAATAGAAAATAATAAGTATGATTTAATTAGTTGTCATACCCCATTTGGTGGCTTTATAACTAGATTAGCAACAAAAAAAATTAAAAATAAAAATACTAAAATTATCTATACAGCACATGGTTTTCATTTTTATAAAGGTGCTCCTTTAATTAATTGGATATTATTTTATAATGCTGAAAAATATATGGCGAAATATACTGATACAATTATAACTATAAATAAAGAAGATTATGAATTAGCACATAAAAAATTTAAGAAAACTAAAGTTCAATATGTGGAAGGAATAGGTTTTTTAAGTGATAGATTTGATTTTGAAATGGATAAACAAGAAAGAAAAAAATATAGAAAAGATTTAGGAATCAAAGAAAATGATTTCGTAATAATATATCCTGCTGAATTATTAAATAGAAAAAGACAAGAATGGTTAATAAAATCATTGAAAGATATTTTACTAATAAATAAAGATATTCATGTTTTATTACCAGGAAAAGACTCCATGAATGGGAAATTACAAGTTTTAGCAAAAAAATTAAATATAGATAAAAATATTCATTTTTTAGGCTTTAGAAAAGATGTTCCTAAATTGCTAAAAATATCTAATTTAGCTGTTTCAACTTCTATTCAAGAAGGATTACCTGTTAATGTTATGGAAGCACTATATATAGGATTACCTGTTGTGGTAACTGAATGCAGAGGAAACAGAGATTTAGTAGAAGATGGTATTAATGGATATATTGTAGACAAAAATAATATGTTAGAATTTAAGAATAAAGTTATGAAATTTTATGAAGATTTTAAAATTGGGAAAACTTATGAAATAGATAATTCTAGCATTAAAAAATATAGTATTGATAATGTATTAAATAAAATAATAGAAATATATGAGAAAGGATAATTATGAGAGTATTACATTTATTAGTAAGTAATAAATTTTCGGGTGCAGAGAATGTTGTTTGTACAATAATAAAATGCTTTGAAAATGATATTGATATGGCTTATTGTTCTTTAGATGGTCCAATTAGAGATGTTTTAAATAAAAGAAATATAAAATTTTATGGTTTAAAAAAAATTAATTTAAGAAATGTTAAAAAAATTATTAAAATATATAAACCAGATGTAATACATGCGCATGATTATACCGCAAGTGTTTTAGCAAGTTTTTCGGGATTTAAAGGTAAAATAATATCACATATACATAATAATGCACCATTTGCAAAAACCAAAAATTTTAAATCAAATTTGTATAGTTTGACTATAAAAAAATATAGTAATATAGTTGGTGTATCAAATAAGATATATGAAGAAGCTATTTTTAAAAATAAAATGAAGGATAAATTTAAAACTATATATAATTATATTGATAAGCAAAATATACTTGATTTATCTCTTGAACCAAATACGGATAAATATGATATATATTTTATTGGTAGATTAACTGAACCAAAAAACCCTTTCTTATTTATTGAAATTGTAAAAAGAATCAATAAGAATATTTATGCTCCTGCTGTTATGATAGGAGAAGGACCATTATACGATGAATGCCAAAGAATAATTAATGAACAAAATTTGAAAATTAAATTGATTGGATTCAAAGAAAATCCATATTGTATAATTAAAAATTGTAAATTAGGAATAATGCCTTCGGCATATGAAGGTTTCGGATTAACAGCTTTAGAATCTTTAATTTTAAATAAACCAGTTTTAAATAGTGGAGTTGGTGGTTTAAGTGAGGTATTTAAATTTAATCAAGAACTAATTTGTAAAGATATTGATGATTATGTTTTAAAAGCTTTAGAAATATTAAATGAGCAAAAAGAATTTGATTTTAGTAAAAGTATTGAAAGATTTACTTCTAAATTAGATTTTAAAGATAAAATAAGAAAATTATATAAATAATTATGGAGGTAAATATGAATGTTACAATTTTAACAACAACATATAATAGAGCTAAATTATTACCAAATTTGTATAATAGTTTATTGGAACAAAACAATAAAAATTTTGTTTGGTTAATTATAGATGATGGTTCTATAGATAATACTAAAGAAGTGGTAAATGAATTTATTAAACAAAAAAAGCTAAACATTGAATATATTTATAAAGATAATGGTGGTAAACATACAGCTTTAAATATAGGTATAAAAAATGTAAAAACATTTTTTACTTTTATAGTAGATGATGATGATAGATTGTTAAATAATGCTATTGAATGTATTGAAAAATATAAAAAAGAAGTTATCGATAATAACTTATGTGGTATATCTTTTTTAAAGACATACAATGATGGGGAAATCGTTGGTTCTTCTTTTGATCGTGTACCGCGCATCGATAATTTTTTAAGAGTGAAAAGCAAAAGAAAAATAGATGGTGATAAAGCAGAAATTTGGGTTACTGATATATTGAAAAAATATCCTTTTCCTGAATTTGAAAACGAAAAATTTATAGGGGAATCTGTTGTATGGAATGAAATATCAAAACATTATGATATGTTATTTGTTAATGAAATAATTTATATTTGTGAATATTTAGATGGTGGATTAACAAAATCAGGAAGAAAATTAAGAATTAGTAATCCTTTAGGTGGTATGGCTAATAGTAAAACATATTTTAATACTAATTTAGTTTCTTTGAAATTAAAAATAAAAAATATGTGGTTATTCATATGTTATGGAAAATTTGCTAAAAAAGGAATGAAACAAATAATTAAAGAAAGTAATGAAAATATATTTTGTATTGTAAATATTCCTTTTGGTTTAATGTTATATTTATATTGGAAAAGAAAGTATGTGAAATAATGATAAGAGTATTACAAGTAATAACATCTATGAATTTAGGTGGTATGGAATCAATTATTATGAATATAAATAGAAAATTAGATCATCAAAAAGTTGTCTTTGATTTTCTTTTATTTGATACAGGTAATAAACAATATTATGAAGATGAAATAAAATCTTATGGTGGTAAAATATATAAAGTTACTCCTAGAAAGAGTAGTATATTTAAAAATAAAAAAGAAATGAATGATTTTTTTAGAAATAATCATTATGATATTATTCATATTCATCAAGGCATAACATATTTATTACCACTTAAACTAGCTAAAAAATATGGAATTAAAAATAGAATTATTCATTCTCATGGAGTAGATGGAAAATATAAAAAAGGATTATTTAATATAATAAGAAAAAAAATAATATTACCATATATTAATTCCTTAGCAAATATTCGTTTTGCTTGTTCTAATCTTATATTGAATGAATTATTTACAGATAAAGTAATTGAAAATAAAGATTATAAAATTATAAACAATTGTATAGATTCTAATAAATTTTTATATGATTATAAATTAAGAAATAAAGTAAGAAATGAATTAGATTTGAAAGATGAAATAGTAATTGGACATGTAGGTAGATTTACAAATCAAAAAAATCATGAATTTATTGTTAATGTATTTAAAAAATATAATGAATATAATAATAATTCCAAATTATTGTTAGTAGGTAATGGATATAATATTGATAACATTAAGAATCTTGTTACAATGTTAAATCTTGAAGATAAAGTTATATTTTATGGTGAAAGTGATAAGGTAAATGAGTTAATGCAAGCTTTCGATTTATTTATAATGCCATCTAGATGGGAAGGGTTACCTTTAGTAACCATTGAAGCTCAAGCAAGTGGACTTCCTTTGTTAGTTAGTGAAGCAATATCTAAAGAAGCTAATATAACAGGTAATGTTAATTATTTATCTTTAAGTGATTCATATGAGATATGGGCTAATAAAATAGATGAAATATTAAAAAATTATAAGAGAGAAAACACATATGATTTAATTGTTAAAGGTAATTATGATAGTACTGTAGAAGTTAAAAAATTAGAAGAATTTTACATAAATTTAAAATAGAATTAACAGGTGATAATATGACATTTTATATATTAATATTTTTAATATGTTTTATAGGATTTATATTAAATAATTATTTAATAAAAGATAAGAAAAAAAGAATAATAATAGATATTTTATTAATGGTTATGTTATGTTTAATATCTGGTTTAAGAGGTAGTATCGGTGGATATGATTATAGGGCATATCATAAAGTATTTGATGGTATGCCTACCTTAAATAACTTTGATTTTCAAACAATACACTTAAATGAATATGCATATAATTTAGAAAAAGGATTTCTATTTTATGTTTCATTTATAAAAACATTAGGTATTAATTTTTATGGATTTATTTTTATAACATCTTTAATATTTTATTTATTACTTTATTTTGGAATAAGAAAATATACTAAGAATTTCACTTTATTTATATTATTTTTCTTATATAAAATATTTTTTTGGCAAACCTTTGTCATTTTAAGACAAGCATTTTGTATGGTTGCATTTATTTATATGATAGATATGATTAAAAAAGGTCAAATAGTAAGATATATGATTCTTACATTATTACTGATGAATATTCATGTTTCGTCTTTAATATTTATACCAATATATTTCTTGAAATATTTAAAAATATCCAAAAAAACATTAAAAATATTACTAATTATCTTTTTACCAACTTTATTATTAAGTATATTTAATATATCAATATTAGATTTATTAAATTATATAACTAATATATTACCTACATCTATTGTTAAAACAAGATTATTAGAAATATTATCAAGAGACAATAGTGTTTCATTAAGTTTATTTAATACAATAGAATATTATTTATTAATGTTCTTTGTTGTTATAAAATATGATGATTTAAAAAAGAAAGAAAATTTTAAAATTATTTTGAATATATTATTAGTTTTATTACCTTTATTTACTTTATTTAGAGATTTTGGAGTTTTAGGAAGATTTAAAGATTATTTTGTAATATACTATATAGTTATGATAGATATGATCTTAGATACTAAAATTAATCTATATAATGTAATTGATAAAGTTAATATATTTAATATTAGAATTATAAATAATTTTAATAATTTTCTAAATAAAAATATATTTAAAAAAATAGATAATAAAAAGATAATATATGGAATATTAATTTTATATTTCTTAGTAACTTATATAAGAAATATAAAAACAATGGATAATGGTTCTTTAATACCATATAAACCATTTTGGATGTAATTATAGATTAGTAGGTGTAAAATGGATAGTTCAAAAAAACTTTTAAAATCAACAGGAATATATTTCATAGGAAATGTTTTATCAAAATGTGTTTCCTTTCTTTTGTTGCCACTTTATACAAGCTATATTAATCCAGCGGATTATGGATATTATGATGTTTCAATAGCTTATTTAAGCATTCTTTTATCTATTTTATTTTTAGATATATGGAATGGTGTTTTAAGATTTATGTTTAAAGAAAAGAATCCTTATAAATCTATTTATACAGGATTTGCAATCTTTATTATATCTACTATTTGTTATATAGGACTATTATTAGTTGCGAATGTATTTATTGATATAAAATATTTTTGGTTATTACTTTTTTATGGATTATTTCAAAATTTAACTAATATGTATGGAATGGTTGCTAGAGGAATGGGAAAAAATATTTATTTTTCTATTTCTGGAGTAACATCAACTACTATTAATTTAGTAACAAATATTGTTTTAATTGTTTTACTGAAATTTGATTTTAGTTCTTTATATATATCATATATATTAGGTTATATAATCCAAATAGTAATGTTAGAAATCAAATTAAAATTATTTAAAAATTTTAAATTTGAATTAATAGATAAAAATTTATTTAAACAAATGCTTAAATTTTCTCTACCATTATGTATCAATTCAATGAGTTTTTGGTTATTATCAAATTTTAATAAAACTTATGTAGGCGATAAAAGTGTTTATGATGCTGGAATATATGCAGTAGCTTATAAATTTCCGGCTGTATTAACTTTGATATCGTCTTGTTTCTCGATGGCATGGCAAGAAAGTGCTTTTGCTCAAAATGGTACCAAAAAGGAAAAAAGTATTTATTTTAGTAAAATATTTAATGGTTATACTGATCTTTTAGCACTCTTATCTTTGTTAGTGTTACCATTATTGTCAATAGTATTTCCTTTATTTGTAAATAGTGCATATGGTAGTTCTAAGATATTAGTACCAATATTTATAATAGGAACAATATTCAATATTTTATCTTCATTTTTAGGTAGTATTTTTGGTAATTTATTTAAAACAAAAATAATATTTATATCAACAATAATAGGAGGAATTACTAATGTTTTAACAACTATTATTTTATATAAATTATTAGGTTTAATAGGTGTTACTATATCATTTGGTCTAGGATTCTTAGTGGTTACTACTATGAGAATAGTATTACTTAAAAAAGATATTGATTTAAAAGTAAATATAAAAAAGGCAATAATATATTTTGTATTATTAGTTATGTTTAGTTATATATTTACGCTTAATCCTTGGATAAATGCGATTGTATTTATAATAACTGCTTATATATTATTTATTATATATAATAAACTAATATATAAAATGTTTAATACAATTATTAGGAGGTTAAAACATGAAAAAGCTTGAACTAGAAGAAATAAAATTAGTGGAATTTAATATATTAAAAAAATTTCATAAAATATGCGTTGATAATGATTTAAAATATATGTTATGTGCTGGTACCTTAATAGGATCAATAAGGCATAAAGGATTTATTCCTTGGGATGATGATATAGATGTGTTAATGCCTAGAAATGATTATGATAAGTTTGTTAAAATATTTAAAGAAAATGATTTAAAATTATTTAATATTGATATAAATAAACAATATTATCAACCTTATTCTAAATTAGTGGATAAAAATACTATATTGATTGAACATGATTGTTTAAAATTAGATGATTATGGAATATTTATTGATATTTTTCCAATGGATGGTATTCCAAAAAATAAGGAAAAGTTATATAAAAAATTATCATTTTATAAATATTTATTATTTTCATTTTATAGTACATCTTCTTCATCGTCTAAAATTAAAACGATTCTAAAAAAAATGGTGAGATTATTTACTAAGATAATTGGTGGTAATAGAATAGCTAAGAAAATAAATAGTATAGCTCGTAAAACATCTTATAATGAAAGTGAATATGTAGGTGATGTTGTTGCGGGATATGGAATAAGAGAAGTTATTAGAAAAAGTGATTTAGGTAATTTTATATTAGGAGATTTTGAAGGTGAAAAATTTTATATACCAGAAGGTTATGATATTTTTCTAAGAAATATATATGGTAATTATATGGAATTACCTCCTGTAGAACAAAGAGTGGGTAGACATTCTATAGAAGCTTATAAAAAGAATTAAATAAATAAAACAAAAAATCTTATGATGATAAAATCAAAATAAGATTTTTTTAAAATTATTAGTTAATTTTTTTTAGTAATGATAGAATTTTAGTATTGTTTTCAGCAAGTTTTATCGTTTTACCTATATTTTCATTATTATAAAATGTGTAATCAATTTTTAATGATTTTGCTAATTCTAAAAGTTGTTTTAATTGATTTACATCATAAGTATTTAATGGCTTGAAGCTAATATTTTGTAATATTTCTTTAGCAAAATAATATAAATCTGGTAATAATTGCTCAATAAGTTTAAGATTTCCTGAATGTTTTAATGATGCTAATGTTGTAGTAAGATCATCAAAATCCCATTTTTCAAGGAAACATGATAAATCAAATGATTGCTGATTGTTTTTATCAAGAATAGCAGTAACAAATTGTAAAGAATTTCCTTTAATATTTCTATAAAATCTTTCTATATATTGATATCCGATGCCACCATTACCATTATGACCAATACATTCATATGTATAATAAGCATTAAGATTAGGCATCTTTACATTTGTCATTTGACGTTCTCCGGTATATGAGTTAGCGCTCCTTAATGTATAATTTTTATCATTATTTAATTCTTCTTTTAATTTTAAAATTTTATTTTTATTAAAAACAACTTTATTATAACTTATAATTTTATTATGAGTTGTTTCTTCTATATTCTCTAACCAAATCATAGAATCATCCTTTCGTGTACTATAGTATTATAAAATATTTGAAATGTCAATATTAGTAATAGTTATATATTTAAATAATCATTTACATTTATTTCTTTTAAATAATTGATAGGGAATTCATAAGTATAATAAACATTTTTTTTAGGTAATATAATTTTAAAAGGTCTTAAATTTTTATAAATAAATAAGACTTTTTTATTTTTATCAGTCATAATAACATCTATATTCTTAATCATAAAACATGTATGAATACTATTACATTTAGGAAAGCATAATGGTTTTATTTTTCTTTGTAACATTAAACCTTTAAATCGATCAAAAAAATTTGTACAATATTTAATATCCATATTATCACCATATTAATAATAACATATAAGAAAATATTTGACAAATAATTTAGTTTGTTATAAAATTAATGTAGAGAGTGTAGGAGATATGTATGGTTTTAAATAATAAAGGTCAAGCATTAGTTGAGTACTTGCTTATAATTGCGGTTATATCAGTTGTTGTTATTTCAGTTGTGAAGTTATTAGGTGGATATGTTCAAGACTCTATGACCAAATCTTCTTGTGCACTTGTAGATAAAACTTATGTTGAAGGAAATAAACCAGGAGAAGGATATTGTGAATAATATCTTTTTTTGTAAATTATTGTCAATTCATATGAATATATGATTGCTTTTTAAACTACAATAGCCTATACTAAATATAGTAGGCGAGTAACCTAATAGAAGGAAGGAAAAATTTATGAAAGAAAAAAAGGTATTTATATTTTAATTATGTTATTGGCAATAATAATTGTTTTAGCAACAGCAGTAGTGATATTATTTATCAAAAATGCTGATGATCAAAAGAAAGAACCATCAAAGGAACCACAAAGTGTTGAAAATCCAAAAGATGAAACATCAAAAGATCCTGAAACAATAACAACATATGCAGTAGGAAATGCAATATATTATAATCCACAAACAAATGAAACATGTGTATATCCTGTAAGTAAAATAGGAACAAAAACAGGATGTATGAAATGGTATGTAATTGATTCAACAAGTGAATCAGTAAAAGTGATATTAGATCATAATACAACTGACACAACAAGATGGTCATCAACTGAAAGTAATGAAACAGGTGGCGATGCTATAAAAGCTCAATTAGCACTTGATACAAAAGGATGGGCAAACAATTTAAATGCACATATTTCATCAGACAAAGAAATTGCAACAGCAGTAGGAATTAAATGTCAAACTACAGTTGAAAATCAATGTATTGAAACTTCATTGCATTTAGATACAAAATTAATGGATGTTTACCCAACTTTTAGAAAATATACATGGTTATATGATAGAACCGGATGTAATGAATCAGATGATTGTTTTTCACTTGGATATTGGACAAGTACAGCTCATCCTAACAATGATTATTCAGCATGGGGTATAGAACTAAATGGTTCATTTCAAAGTATCCATGTTGACAACATAGAAGAAGATTATGAAGGTTATTTTGGTCTTCGTCCTGTTATAGAAATACCTAAAACAAATTTATAAATATTTAAACTTAATTGCAATAAGTAATTAAGTTTTTATTTTTAGTTTTATTTAATAAAATATTGTTTAAATTACAATTGTTTGATATAATTTATATAGGATAGTGATTGTATGAAAAATAAGAAACTAAAGAATCAAAAAGGGCAAGCATTAATAGAATTTATATTGGTTTTACCAGTATTATTATTAGTATTATGTGCTCTAATAGATTTTGGAACAATCATATACAATAAATATACTTTAGAAAATGAAATGGATTATATAGTTGATTTATATAAAAATGATGAAAAAAATAGAATAATTACTTATTCAAAAGAAAAAGAATTTAAAAGTGAAGTTACTAAAGCTAATAATGAGATAACATTTAAAATAACAAAAAACATTAAAGTTTCTACTCCTGTATTAAATAAAATAATAGGAAATCCTTATAAAATAGAAATAAATAGGGTTATTTATGAATAATAAAGGACAAACATTAGTCACATTTATAATATTAATACCATTAGTATTCTTATTATTAGGTCTTATATATGATATTGGAGTATTAGTAGTTGAAAAGAAAAAAATAGAAAATAGTATTAAAGAAATAATGGAATATTCACTAAATAATATAGATGATAGTTCGTTAAGTGATAAAATAAACTTCAATTTAAAAAAGAATCTTAAAGATATAAATATAACTACATCAATAAATAATAATATAATTAAAATAAATGTCAAAAAAGAGATAAAAACTATTTTAATTAAAGTAATATCTAAAACTAAATTAGATATTACATATAAAGGTGAAATAAAAGATAATAAAATAATAATAACAAAAGAATAGAGGGATAATATGGCAATAAATCAAGCTAAAGTAGTCACAGTTACATCTGTTAAAGGTGGAGTAGGTAAAACTATAACTACTCTTAATTTAGCAGGTATTTTACTTAAAAAAGAAATAAAAACATTAGTTATCGATTTAGATTTATATGGTGGTGGTATTGCTACTTCACTTAATATCGATAATGAAACAGATATATATAAATTAGTTGATGATTTAACTAATAATAGATTTACTTTTATTGATAACTATATTGTTAAATATAATGAATTTATTGATGTATTACCAGCCCCTAAAGATCCTAGATTCGCAACTAAAATAAGTGCTAAATATATAAATATTATTTTAACAAAAGCAAAACTAAAATATGATTTTATATTAATAGATACTAATCATTTCTTAAATGATATTAATTTAACAGCTTTTGATTTATCGGATGAAACATTATATGTAATATCTAACGATCCAATAGATTTAAAAAATATGAGATCTATGGTATCTATAATGAAAGATATGGAAAAAACAAATTATAAAATTATATTAAATAATGCTAAAGATAAATTAAAATCAAATATAACTAATTTTGATATTAAAAGTGTTATAAAAGATAATATAGATTATATAATACCAAGTAGTTTTTATAACAAAAATATAAATAAATATATAGTGGATGGTAAAATACTTGTATTAGATAAAAATAACAAAAAATATTTTAAAATATTTGAATCAATTATAAATAATATTATTAAGGAGAAATAGTATGGCTAAAAATTTTATTGAAGAATTTGAAATTAAAACTGAAACGCTTACTACTAATGTATCATCTGATTATGATACTTTTCCTAATAAAATATTATTAGATGAATTAAGAAATAAAATAATAGGTAATTTAATAGATAATAATATTGCAAATACTAAAGATATCAATACTTTTGTTAAAAAACAAATAGATGATACTTTAGAGGGTTATGACTTATCAAATGATCAAAGAAATTATATTTATAATATGATTGAAAATGAAATAAGTGGTAATGGACCAATAACTGAATTATTAAAAGATGATCTTATTACAGAAATAATGGTAAATGGTAAAAACGAAGTATATATTGAATTAGATGGTAAAGTAATAAAAGATGAAAGTGTTTCATTTATAAATGATGACCATATAGTTAGAACAATTCAAAGAATGATTCAACCATTAGGAAGAACAATAGATACTGCTAATCCTATGGTAGATGCAAGACTAAAAGATGGTTCAAGACTTAATGCTGTTTTACCACCATTATCATTACATGGACCAGTATTAACAATTAGAAAATTCAAAGAAAGTTTATCAACAATAGATGATTTTTTAAGAACAGGAACATTAACACCATATATGGCTAGATTCTTAGAAGCTTGTGTAAAAGCCAAATTAAACATCATTGTTTGTGGTGGAACAGGTAGTGGTAAAACAACTTTATTAAATGTTTTATCTTCATTTATATCACATGATGAAAGAATTATAACTATTGAAGATGCCGCTGAACTTAAATTAAATCAAAATCATGTTGTATCTATGGAAACTAGATTAACTAACTATGAAGGCACAGGAGAAATAACTATTAGAGATTTAGTTATAAACTCACTTCGTATGAGACCAGATCGAATCATAGTAGGAGAAGTAAGAGGAAAAGAAGCTTTTGATATGTTACAAGCTATGAATACAGGACATTCAGGTTCTTTAACTACTATGCATGCTAATGGACCTATGGATGCTTTAAATAGATTAGAAACAATGATTTTAATGGCCGGTATGGAAATACCTATTAAAGCCTTAAGAGAGTATATAGCTAATGCTATCAACATTGTTGTTAATGTAGCAAGGTTATCTGATGGTAGAAGAAAAGTAACAAGTATTTGTGAAATAACTGATTTTAAAGATGATGAAATAAAAATGAAAGAAATATTTCAATTTAAACAAACTGGTACATTAGAAGATGGTGAAGTAGTGGGAGAATTCTTAATGCATAGATATGTACCAAAAGTATATGACAAAATAAAATCAGCAGGAATTAATTTAGAAGATATGTTTGGAAGGTGATTAATTTGAATTTAGTAGGTTTTGATATATATAGTAGTGAAATTCCTACTAATAAGGAATTAATCATTACATATAAAAAAGATGAAAATACAGTTAATTATTCATATAAAATAATAAAAGATGAAAAAATTTATGAAGAAAATACATCTAATATAGATCAAATATTTAATTTAGATGAAGAAGGAATATATAAAATAGAAATAACCACTTATAATAAAGATGGAATTAGTAATTTAATAACAAGTGGTAATTATATTATAGATAAAACACCACCTGTTATTGAAGCAAAAAATATAAGTATTATTATGGGTGATGAATTAAATATATTTAAAAATGTTAAAGTTACTGATAATTTTGATGGTAACATAACAAATAAATTAAAAACTAATATTGATGAAATAAATATAAATAATGTAGGTAATAATAATCTTACTTATATCATATCTGATAGTGCTGGTAATGAAGCTATTAAAACAATTAACTTAAGAATATTAGAAAATAATAGTTTTAAAATAACATTATTTAGTTCATTAATAGGAATATTAGTAATAATTATATTATGTTTATTATATAAATATAACAAATCGATTAAATTAGAAAAAAGATTAAATAAATATTGTGTTACATCATTAAAAGGTAATGATATATCTATATATGATGAATTTAAAAAAAGATATTTAAATGTAATAAATAAATTTAATAAAATAATATCTAAATCAGTTTTATTAGAAAAATATTCTAATAAATATGATAAATATGTTATGGTAATAAATGAAGATTTTGATGATCCTAAATGTTTTATTTCAACTAAATTTATAAGTTCTATTTTAATGCTTATTTTAGCAATAATAACAAGTACATTACAATTAAAAGTAATAGGATTATATGAAATATTTATCCCTTTATTATTTGGATTTTTCTTACCAGATATAATTTATATTATAAAATATAGAATACATCGTAAAAAAATTGAAAATGATTTATTACAAGCTATAATTATAATGAATAATGCTTTTAAATCAGGAAGAAGTGTTTTACAAGCTATTGAGCTTGTTATGATTGAATTAGAAGGTGCTATAGGTAAAGAATATAAAAAAATGTATATGGAACTAACTTTAGGATTAGATATTGAAACTGTATTCAAAAGATTTTCAGATCGTATTAATTTAGAAGAAGTTACTTATTTAACAGCATCTTTATCAATCTTAAATAAATCGGGTGGAAATATTATTAAAGTATTTTCATCAATTGAAAAATCTTTATTTGATAAAAAGAAATTAAAACTAGAACTTAATTCGTTAACAGGAAGTTCTAAAATAATAATAGTCGTATTATTCTTAGTACCAGTATTATTTGTAGGTTTTATAAGTTTAATAAATCCTGGATATTTTGCTCCATTATTTAATAATACATTAGGCATAATATTAATAGGAATAATGATAATATATTATATTATATATATAATATGTGTTAAAAAAATAATGAAAGTAAGGATGTGATTAAAATGAATGATAGTATAAAAAAATTATATAACGGATTAGAATATTCTAAGCTTAAAAATAATATATCTATGTTAGGTAGTACTAAAATGACAGTTGAATCTTTTATCATATGTCGTATTATAACAACATTACTAGTATTTTTTATATCAGTATATCTATTAGAATTAGGTTATATTCTAACACCTATCTTAAGTATAGGATGGTATTATTTATACTATTATTTAGTAATTACAGCACCAATAAAAAAAAGAATTAAAAAATTAGATAAAGAAGCATTACATTTTTTTGAAATTTTAACTCTTACTTTAGAATCAGGAAGAAATTTAGAAAAATCATTAGAAGTTACATGTTTTAATTTAAATTCAGAATTATCTAATGATTTTAAAAAAGTATTATTTGAAATTAAATTTGGTAAAACATTAAATGAAGCTTTAGAAAATTTAAAACAAAGAATGCCATCTGAAACAATAAATAATATTATTTTAAATATAACTCAAACTAATATATTTGGAAATAGTATAATAGATACTATGTATAATCAAATAGCATTTTTAAGAGATAAACAAGTATTAGAAATAAAAGGAGAAATAAATAAAATACCTAATAAAATTAGTATTATATCAGTAATATTTATAGTACCACTTATATTACTATTAGTACTAGGACCTTTTATAATAAATTATTTTGTATAAATTTAAGGAGATGAAACTATGAAATATTATATGGCAGGAATAAAAGGGGCTGGAATGAGTGCTTTAGCGCTTTTCCTATCAGATTTAGGATATGAT
>CAYNYX010000009.1:0-842 GCA_964401535.1 uncultured Muribaculaceae bacterium
TTGAAGGAGATGCTAATGGTAGAGGATTCCAATATCCAATTCCAACATATTCAATAACTAGAGATTTTGAATTTAAAGAAACAGAAAATAATAAATTATTATTTGAAATGACTGCTAAATATGGTACACCTTATTTTTCAAATTATGTTAATTCTGATATGGAACCAAGTGATGTAAGAAGTATGTGTTGTAGATTAAGACTTGATTTAAGAGAATTAAGAAAAAAATCAGGGGGATACTTTGGTAGTGGTGAATCAACAGGATCTATTGGAGTTGTAACAATTAATATGCCAAGAATTGCTTATTTATCTAAAGATTCTAAAGAATTCTATGAAAGATTAGAAAGAATGATGAATATAGCAGCTCGTTCTTTAAAAATTAAAAGAAATGTAATAACTAAATTATTAGATGAAGGATTATATCCTTATACTAAAAGATATTTAGGAACATTTAATAATCATTTTTCTACTATTGGATTAGTAGGTATGAATGAAGCATGTTTAAATGCTAAATGGATTAAAGAAGATTTAACTCATGAAGAAGCTCAAGAATTTACTAAAGATGTTTTAAATTTCATGAGAGAAAAATTATCTGATTATCAAGAAGAATATGGAGATTTATATAACTTGGAAGCAACACCAGCTGAATCAACATCATATCGTTTAGCTAAAAATGATAAAAAGTTATATCCTGATATTTTAACAGCATCAGATGATGAAACACCATATTATACTAATAGTTCACATTTACCAGTTGGATATACTGATGATATATTTGAAGCTTTAGATATTCAAGATGAATTACAAACTTTATATACATCAGGAACTGTATTCCATGCTTTC
>CAYNYX010000009.1:852-16011 GCA_964401535.1 uncultured Muribaculaceae bacterium
TTCTTAGGTGAAAGATTAGAAAATTGGAAAGCGGCAGCTAATTTAGTTAAAAAAATAGCTGAAAATTATAAATTACCATATTATACATTATCACCAATTTATTCAGTTTGTAAAAAACATGGATATATTAATGGTGAAGTATATAAATGTCCAGATTGTGGTGAAGAAACAGAAGTATATAGTCGTATAACTGGTTATTATCGTCCTGTTAAGAACTGGAATGATGGTAAATCTAAAGAATATAAAATGAGAAAGAGTTATAATTTAAAAACTTCTAAAATGGATTGTAAAGCTAAAAAAGAAGAAAAAGAAAACATGATTATGTTATTTGGAACTAAAACTTGTCCAAATTGTAAAATGGCTTCTAAATTATTAGAAAAAGCTAAAATAGATTACAAATTTATTGATGCTGAAGAAAATGTTGATTTAACTAAAAAATATGGTGTTAAACAAGCTCCAACATTAGTAATACTTCAAAATGGAGTAAGTGAAAATATTGTAAATCTATCTAATATTAAAAAACATATAGAAGATTTTAAAATATAGGTGATTTATGTATGATACTATAATAATAGGTTGTGGTCCTGCTTCAATGACTTCCGCAATCTACTTAGCTAGAGCAGGCAAAAAAGTACTTATATTAGAGCGTGAGACTATTGGGGGACAGATATCTTCTTCCCCTTTAGTTGAAAACTATCCTGGTTTTAAAGGTATATCAGGAGCTGAATTATCAAATAATATGTATGAACAAGTTGTTTCCTTAGGTGTTGATATAGAATTAGAAGAAGTTACTAAAATAATCGATGGCAAAGTTAAAAAAGTTGTTACTGATGAAAATACTTATGAAACTAAAAGTGTTATTATCGCAACAGGAGCTAGATATCGTTTATTAGGACTTGATAATGAAGTTAATTTAATAGGTAATGGTATTCATTTTTGTGTATCATGTGATGGTGCTTTTTATAAGAATAAAGTAGTTGCAGTAATTGGTGGTGGCAATAGTGCTGTTATAAATGCTATTACATTAGCTGATTTATGTAAAAAAGTATATGTTATTCAAAATTTAGATGATTTAACTTGTGAAAATGTATTAAAAGATAAACTTAAATCTAAAAATAATGTTGAAGTAATAACTTCATCAAAAGTAACTAGAATTATAGGTAATGATAGTTTAGAAGCAATAGAAATTAATAATAAAGATAATATTAAATTAGATGGTATGTTTATTTCAATTGGTTTAGTACCACAAAATGAAATAGTAAAAGACTTCATAACTTTAGATAAATATAATTATATTGATTCTAATGATTGTAGTACAAATATTGAAGGTATTTTTGTAGCAGGTGATTGTAGGACTAAAAAATTTAGACAACTTACAACAGCTACATCTGATGGTACTATTGCCGCTAATTTAGTGTTAGAGTATTTAAAATAGAATACAATTTGTATTCTATTTTGATATAATATTAAAGGATGTGATTATATGAAAAAAATATATCTAATAGGTGGAGCAATGGGAGTAGGTAAAACTACTGTTTGCAATTTATTAAATAAAGAATTAAAAAATAGTGTTTACTTAGATGGTGATTGGTGTTGGAACATGGATCCATTTATTGTTAATGAAGAAACTAAAAAAATGGTAATTGATAATATTTGTTATTTATTAAATAATTATATTAATTGCTCTATATATGAAAATATTATATTTAGTTGGGTAATGCATGAACAAAATATTATAGATGATATAATATCTAAATTAAATATTAATGATTGTGTAATTAGTACAATATCATTAATTTGTACTAAAGAAGAATTAGAAAAAAGATTAAATAAGGATATTAATTTAGGAATAAGAGATGAATCTGTAATTGAAAGAAGTTTAGATAGACTAAAATATTATGATTCATTAAATACTATCAAAATAGATACAACTAGAAAAGAAATAGAACAAATAGTAAATAAAATAAAACAAATATAAAAAATATTTTCGCAACTTTCCTAGTATAAATGCATAAATTAAAGTGAGAGGTGAATTTATGGCATTATATAAGGAAATTGTTACTAAAGCTATTATAGGTAAAGGTAAAAAAACATTTAAAAACAATTATGAAGTAGATACAGTTGATATTCCAACTACAGTTTTAGGTTGTTGGGTTATCAATCATAAATTTAAAGGGTATAAATCCGGAGAAAAAATAGGTATTGATGGTTCTTTTGATGTAAATATTTGGTATTCATATGATAATGACTCTAAAACAACTGTTATAAGTAAAAAAATAGACTATAATGAACTTGTAAATATCAAAATAAAAGAAGATGCAGATTTATCTGGTGATACTGATATCATAATTAGAGTATTAAAACAACCTTCATGTTCTTCTGTCAATATAAAAGATAGTAATATAACTTTCGATATTGAAAAAGAATTGGGTGTTGAAATAGTAGGCGAAACTAAAATTAAAATTTCAGTTGAAGGTGACGAAGAACCATGGGATTCAATAGATGAAGAATTAACTGAGGAAATGGAAAAAGAAATAGATAATATAAAAGAAGATTTTATTTAAGAAATATCTTTCAAAGATATTTTTTTTCATGTATAATGTAAATGGTGATATTATGAATGAAATAGGGAATAGGCAAAATAGAATTAGAGTATATAATAACAATAAAAGAAGAAATAAAAAGAAATCATTATTTATATATAAATTTGCTTTTTTAGTTGTACCAATAATTGGGTTTATTCAATATTTATTTAGTTCTAATAAACAGTTTGAAAAAACAAAATTTGAAAAAATTGATAAATTAAGTATTGATATTGGTAATATAAAGAATGATATTAATAATATTAAAACTAAAGAAGATTTAAATGAAATAGAAATAAAAATAAAAGAAAAAGAAGATATTTTAAATAAAATTAAAAAAACAAAAGAAAATATTAAAATTAAAAATAAAGTTGGGAAAGATTTAATTACATTAAATAATTATAAAATAGATTTAGAAGAATTAAAAGAATCTAAAAATTTAAAAGAAGTAAGTAAAGAAGATTTAGAATTAGTTGTTAGTAATATAGAAAAAGAAAAATTAGAAAAATTAAAAAAAGAAATAAGTGTTATAAATAATTCTAAAAAAGTAAATGAAAATGAAATTAAAAAGGAACCAAATAATGTTAAAAAACAATCTAATCAAAGTAAAGAAATAAAAGTAACGAAAATAGAAGAACATCCTTTTAAAATAAAGATGATTAAAATAAATGAAAAAATTGATGAAATTAAAGATAATTTTGTAGCATTAGAATTAAGAATAAGAAGAAATGCTCCATATGAAGAAATGGATAAGGATTTAAAAGAATTAAAAGAAAAAATAGATAAATTAAAAAAAGAATTAGATTTAATAAAAGATAAAGAAAATTTAAAACAATTAAAAAATGATTTTGAAATATTAAAAATAGATACCAATAAGTTTTTAGAAGAAAAGATATTTGAAGAATTTGAAATGTTATATAAACATCAATATGATTTAATAGAAAAAAAGAAACCTAAAGAAGAGAAAAAAGAAGTAATTAAGGAAGAAAAGAAAGAAACAAAAATAATAAAAAACAATGAAAAATATAATGAAGATTTATTTATAATGGATGAATATATTAAAAAAGATATTGATAAAGTAAATAAAGAAATTATGAAATTAAATAAAATAGTAAATAAAAATGAAAGAAATCAAAGATCAATACCTGTCTTTAGAAACTTTTTATCTGCTACTTTAAAATTCGGTGTTTCTTTATTACCTATGGGATTATTTAAAAATAAATTTATTGGAAGTTTACTTAGTATGGTATTATTAAATAATAAAATAAGAAGTATGAGAAATATAGTTAAAAAGCAAAAAATTCAATATTTAGATGCGAATACTTTATTAGAAAATGTTAGAAAAAATACTGATATAGTAAATAAAACAACAACTATATGTGATGATTCATTATATCAATTATTTAGTTTAAAGGAAGAAATATTAAGTGAATATTCATTATATTTAAATACTGAAGAAATCACACAAACTTTACTTAAAATAGAAGTATTAGAAAATACTTTAATTAAACAAAAAGAAAAACTAACTGGAATTAAATATAATTTAGATAAAGTAAAAATTAAAGTAATGGAAATAAAGTAGTTAAATGTAGATAAACAATATCTACATTTTTATGATATAATGTATAAAAGATTTGTTGATCAAATTTAAGGAGAGATTCATATGGGAAAAATAATAATAAGAAGAGTAATCAAAGAAGATTTACCTTATGTTGTAGATATTCAAATAGATGGTTGGAGAACTGCCTATAGGAATATAATTGATGATGATTTTCTAGATTCTTTAGATAAAAATGTTATATTAGAAAGAAGAAAAAAGGATTATAAAGATGATGGTTTTATTGTTGCATTAGAAGATAATGAAATAATCGGCTTTTCCAGATATATTTTTAGTAATAAATATTCAGTAGAATATAAAAATGTTGATTGTGAGTTATTAGCAATATATGTTAAAACTGATAAAAAACATTGTGGAATTGGTAAAATCATGTTTCAATATGTTATAGATGAGTTTTTAAAACATAAAAAAGAAACGATGATTTTATGGTGTTTAAAAGAAAATTGGCCAGCAAGAAAATTTTATGAAAGAATGAATGGTAATATAATTGGAGAACATGACATTACTTTAGGTAATAAAGACTATCCGGAAGTTGGTTATCAATATTCTATAATTAAAAATAAATAAAAAATAGTGGAGGCAATATATATGGCAAAAAAATGTATCAAAAAAGAGAAGAACGAAAAAATAAACTAGTGGAAGTCAAAACCAATACTACAAACATAAATTGGGATATCAACACAGATGTGAAACCTAACTTAAATCCTTTTGAAATAAGAAAAATCGAAAAATAATTTATTACATATTTAAGAAAAAATGATATGTAGGAGGTATTTATGAAAAATGTATATTTAATAAGTTGCACAAAAGCAAAACAAAAATATTCGTGTAGTGCTGAAGAAATGTATTCTCCTAGTACCCTTTTTCGAGTATCTCTTAACTATGCATTAAATAATGTTAGTGATAAACATTCACAAATCTATATATTATCGGCTAAATATCATTTGTTGTCGTTATCTCAAGGAATAAGTCCATATGATAAATCCTTAAATTCAATGACAAAAAGTCAAGCTGAACAATGGGGAAAAATAACTTACAATCAAATTAAAGAAACCTTTGATATAAATAAAACTAATTTTATTGTTTTAGCTGGAGAAAATTATATAGAACCATTAAGACAATACATTAAAATTTCTAATCCAATTCCTAAAGAATATAGAGCAATAGGAAAAAGAATTAAATGGTTAAATGAAAGATTATCAGAAAAAGTAGTTTTTGCAAAAGAATTGAGATGTGATGAAAAAATCAGTGAAATTCCTAAAAATAGTCCCGGATGGTATAAATGGTGGGCTCCTAAAGAAGAAGTGAAACTGATTTTAAATTCGCCATATATAAATGATAATTATTTAGAAGAATTTTTGCCATATCTTACAACTAGAAATATAAATGGAAAAGAATACTATTATATATATGTTGGAATTGCTGTAAAAGAATCAATAAGGAATCGTCTTAATTGGCACATTAATCAGCACCATACAAAATCAAGTGTTGAAAGTGGATTCTTATCCACTTTGCGTCAAACGATTTCAAGTCTTGTTTCATGCAATCAATATGATGAAAAAGCTACTAATGATTTTATTGATTCTTTGGTTATTGAATATCATACAGTAAATTTAGAAATTAAAAGTAATGATGCAAAAAAAATAATAGAAAATATTGAAAAAAGTGAAATGAAAAATAATATTTTACCATTAAATATAAGAGATAATAAAAAAGAAATATTAAAAAATTATCTTAAAGAATTAAGTAGAATCAGAAAAATTTCTAAAAGCAAATACTAGAAATTGTAACAAAATTATAGAGAAGTGAATAATAATGAATATATATCAAAAAGGAAAGAACGCAAAGAAAAACGTGAAAATAACACTAATAATGCTGAGGGGTTTCAAAAAAATGTAATCAATTGGGATATCAGCACAGATGCAAAACCATATTTGAACCCTTATGAAATAAGAAAAATTGAAAAATAGTTTATTACATATTTGAAGAAAAAGGAGAAAAGTAATGCAAAATAATTATATAATTATACATGGAAGTTTTGGTTCAAAAGATGGGAATTTGTTTCCATGGCTAAAGAATGAACTAGAAAAAGAAAATAAACAAGTAATTGTACCACAAATGCCAATAGGTGTTGGTAATCAAAATTTTGAAAATTGGTCAAAAGTATTAAATAAATTGAATATAGCAGAAAATACAAATATTATTGCACATAGCATTGCACCAATTTTTGTTTGTAAATATTTAATAATTAATAAGATAAAAGTTAAAAAGTTAGTGTTTGTTTGTGGTTTCAATAATTGCTTTGGGACAAATGAAGAATATGATTCAGTTAATAAACCAATGTATATCAATAATTATGGTGATATAAAAGAGTATTGTGATGATATCATTTGTTTTTATTCTGATAATGATCCATATGCTAGTTTTGATATAGAAAAAGAATTTGCTGATAATGTTGCAAATGAACAATATATTATAAAAAATGGTGGTCATATTAATTCAGAATTTGGGTATACAAAATTTGAAGAAATATTAAAAGTTTTGTAGTAATTAAGTAAAATTTTTATTATAGGATAATATCGTTCAGCAAAATTTATGATAGAATGTAGAAAAGAAGTGAATATATGCTAAACAAAATAATAGAAGTTCAAAATATGGCAGTTAATATAAATAATAATGATTATATTTGTATTTCTGATTTTGAAAAATTCAAAGAGGGAAAATCAAAATTAGAAAAAATGATATTAGATTCATTAAATATGGAAATAAAATAGTTAAATGTAGATAAACAATATCTACATTTTTTATGATATAATGTATAAAAGGTTTGTTAATTAGATTTAAGGAGAAATTGATATGAATAAAATAGTTACTATTTGTGGTAGTATGAAATTTAAAAATATGATGATGGATATAGCTAAAGATTTAGAGATAAAAAGTAAATATGTAGTTATTCAATGTGTTTATAGTAATAACACTTTTACTGAAGGAGAGAGACAGATTTTAGCTGATTTACACTATAATAAAATAGAAATAAGTGATGCTATTTATGTAGTCAATGTTAATGGATATATTGGTAGTTCGACTAATAAAGAAATAGAATATGCAAAAAAATTAGGTAAAGAGGTAATGTATTTAGACCCTATAAAACAATAAAAAAGAAGGCAATATATATGGCAAAAGATATGTATCAAAAAAGGAAAGAGCGCAAAGAAAAACGTGAAAATAATACTAATAATGCAGAGGGGGTTCAAAAAACTGTAATCAATTGGGATATGCCCACATATAGACAACCTCACTCAAATGCTTATGAAATAAGGAAAAATGAAAAATAGTTTATAGATTTTTCAAGAAGGAATGGTGAATTTGTATGAAAAAATTGTCTAGTAATATTTATCAAATGATTGACTTTCTAATAAATAGAAATTTTAAAAAATGATGTAATTGTTTTTTTAATATAATCAGAAATAATTGTTAAAAAAAATAAGGTTGAAATATTGAGAGTAGGAAATATTAATTATGTTTCTTTAACTTGATTTAGTTAAATATCAAAATTTAACAGATCCTTCGTTTACTATTAAAAATTGGTTGATAAGAATTAATACTATTGATTATTTTGGACTTTGGTAATAAATACATAATGAAGAATTCAATTTGGTCGATTTTGACTAAATTAAAATAAAATTTGAAATTTCAAGAAGAAAGGAGTAGTATAATGAATGAATTAGAAACAAATAAAAAGAATTATAGTGATAAAACATTTGAGGATATAAAAAATATTGACGAGTATGGTAACGAATATTGGTATGCAAGGGAATTACAAAAGATACTAGAATATACTCAATGGCGTAATTTTGAATTGGTTATTAACAAGTCTAAAAAAGCTTGTGAAAATAGTGGATATAATGCTTTTGAATGTTTTGTTGAAGTCAGCAAAACATCAAAAATGCCGAATGGTGGAGTTAAAAAAATAGTAGATTATCAATTATCTAGATATGCATGCTACCTAATTGTTCAAAATGCAGATCCAAATAAAGAAGTTGTTGCACTTGGACAAACATATTTTGCTATTCAAACAA
The DNA here is from genome assembly GCA_964401535.1 of uncultured Muribaculaceae bacterium. Classification (GTDB taxonomy): domain Bacteria; phylum Bacillota_I; class Bacilli_A; order RF39; family UBA660; genus CAYNYX01. Next base: position 9,132 of record CAYNYX010000009.1, read on the forward strand.
GAAAGCAAGAAATAACAGAAAAAGAATATGATTCTTTATCAGAAGATGAAAAGAGATTCTATCAAAGAAAATTAACAAAGCAAGGAAATTATACACTTCAAAAAGTTGCCTCAGCCGCAGGTGTGAAAAATATGGCAGAGTTTCATAATGCAGGTTACAAAGGATTATACAATGGAGAAACTGCAGATGATATTTTCAAAAGAAAAAAATTACATTACAGAGAAGATATTTTAGATAATATGAATGAAGATGAATTAGTTGCAAATTTGTTTAGAATAAATCAAACAAAACAAAAACTTATGAGAGATAATATTCAAGGCGAAAAAGAAGCAAAGGAAGCTCATCATGAAGTAGGGAAAAAGGTTAGAAAAGCAATTGCTGATATTGGAGGAATTATGCCTGAAAAAATGTCAACTCCAGATAAAAGTTTAAAAGAACTTGAAAGGGACAAGAAAAAACTAGAAATCAAAGGAAGTGAAAAAAATGGCTAAAAACATATATCAAAAAAGAGAAGAACGAAAAAACAAAAAATTAAATGAAACAGAAAAAAGTTTGCCATCGACTTCGATCAACTGGTAAATACCGCCTTATGGAAAAACATATACAAAGGCTTATAAATAAAGACTTTTAAGTTGATTACTATTTACATTTTACAAATCAAAAACAATAAAAATTCAAATAAAACGCGGTAATTACGACTTATGAAAAACAATAGAACAAATAATTAAATGAAAAGTAAATGAATTTTATTTAATTTATGACATAAAAGAAGGAAGGTGTAATTTATGAATGAAAATAAAAATGAAATTATGATATATGAAGATAAAAATGGTATTACAAAAGTGAATGTTAAATTTACTGATGAAGATATATGGCTTACACAAAATCAAATTGCTGATATATATCAAACTACTCAACAAAATATAAGTCAACATATTAAATCAATATACAAAGATAAGGAATTATTCGAAGACTCAACTAACAAGAAATTCTTGTTAGTTCAAAATGAGGGAAATCGTAATGTAAAAAGAAATATAGATCATTATAATTTAGATATGATTATAGCATTAGGATATAGAGTACAATCCGATGTTGCAGTAAGGTTTAGAATATGGGCTACAAAAAGATTGCACGAATATATTCAAAAAGGATTTACAATGGACGATGAAAGATTAAAACAAGGTGGAAATAGATATTTTAGAGAATTACTTCAAAGAATAAGAGATATCCGTTCAAGTGAGAGAAATTTTTATCAACAAGTAACGGATATATATGCAACAAGTATAGATTATAATCCTAGAAGTGAAATAACTAAAAAATTCTTTGCAACAGTTCAAAATAAATTACATTATGCAGTTCATGAACATACAGCGGCAGAATTAATATATGAGAGAGTTGATAACGAAAAGCCTTATGTTGGAATGACTAATTTTAAAGGTAATTATGTTACAATTGATGATGTAAAAATAGCAAAGAATTATTTGTCTGAAATTGAATTACAAAGACTTAATTTATTAGTTTCACAATTTTTGGATTATGCAGAGTTACAAGCATTAGAGCAAAGAACCATGGAAATGACTGATTGGATAGAAGAATTAGATAATCAAATTTTATTTAATAGAAAAAAGATTTTAGAAGGTAATGGAAATATTTCACATGAAGAAGCAATAAAAAAGGCTGAGCAAGAATTTAAAATATATCGTGAAAGAGAAATGAAACAATTACAAAGTGATTTTGATTTATTAATGGAAAAACTTCCAAACAATAAAAATGAGTAAGAGAAAATTTAAAAAATATAGGAAAAAACAAACTACTTAAGTTTGAAAATAAAGTGGATAAATATTTAGAAAGGGATAATATAATGAATGATGTAATTAATAATAAGGTAATGGACGAAGTTAAACAAAAAATAGATGAATATAAAAGAACATCAGTAGATAAGTATGATTTTTGGGAAAACCATATAAAATATGTTTATAATGAAAGTATTTATTTAGCAAAATTATATAATGCAGATATTAATATTGTAAAACTTGGAGCATTACTTCATGATATTGCACTTATAGAAAATTTTGGAGAGAGAAAAGACCATCATTCAAATGGTGCAATTCTTGCTAAAAAAATATTAGATAAGTATGAAGTAGATGATGAAACAAAGAATAAAGTAGTAGGTTGTGTATATAATCATAGAAAAAGTAGCAATGCAACTAATATTGAAGAATTATGTGTTTGTGATGCTGACATATTAGCTCATTTTGATAATATTCCAATGTTTTTTAATAAAGCATTTAATAGATGTAATGTTGATTTAAATGAAATAAATGAATGGATGTTAAAAGCATTTAAAGATGATTATAATGACTTAAGTGATAAAACAAAGGAAATATTTAAAGAAAGATATAATGTGATTTTAGATATTGTTTTGGGAATAAAATAATAAGGAGGTAATATATATGGCAAAAGATATGTATCAAAAAGGAAGAGAAAGAAAAGAGAATAAAGCTAATAATACAGAGGCAAGCAATAATAAAACAAACATCAACTGAGATATCAGCACATATGCGAAACCTCACTCAACCCCTTATGGAATAAGGAAAGTTTAAAAATAGTTTATTACACTTTTAAAAATAATGAGAAATAATATAGATAATAATATTGGAGGGAATTTATGAATAATATAGAATTTATTAATGATGCATATACTGAAGATAATTTACGACTTCCTATGTTACATTTCAGTAGTGAAAAAAAAGATATTTGTGTTATATTTATACACGGAATGTGTCAAACAATAATTGATAATTATTTTGCTACAGTATTTGGAAATGTTTTATCAGAAAATAATATTGGTTTTATTTATGAACATAATAGAGGTCATTCAATAGAAAATGATATATTAATGAAAGATGGATCTTATAGAAGATATGGTTGTATGTATGAAATATTTGAAGATTGTATTTTGGATATTGATTTAGCTATTAATGAAGCAAAGAAATTAGGTTATAAGAGATTTATTTTAATGGGGCACAGTTATGGATGCAACAAATTAATATATTATTATTATAAAAAGAACCCCAAGGTTTTGGGATTAATACTTGCTAGTGCACCAGATATGATAGGTCTTCATTTATATTCACAAAATGATTATGAGAAACTTATAAAAGAAGCAAAAGATAATATTTCTAATGGTAATCCAACAAAACTCATTAGTAGTCTAATTGAAGAATATATGTATATGAGTTCACAAACTTATTATAATTGGTTCAAAGAGACTTCTAATTTAAATAATTTACCTATTATGGGCAATTCGGAAAATTGGCATCAATTTGAATCAATAGATATTCCAATATTAACTTTTTCAGGCTCTAATGAAACAGATAATTATCTACACTTAGATTCATTAAAAAATAAAGCAATAAATTGTAATAGTTTTAAATATAAATACATAGAAAATACAGACCATTTTTATAAGAATAAAGAAAATGAAATTGCTCATTTAATTTTAAATTGGATTAAAGACAATGCAAACTAAGCATTGTCTTTATATATGGGCTGTTGTATGAAATATTCCTAAAATAAGGGCTTGTAGCGATTTTGAAAAATTGATTAGAAATTATAAATAAGTAATAGAAAAATATATTTTGTTAAAGAATTTGGTCAAAGAAGATTTTAAAGTTAAGAAAAGTATTAAGATTATAGCGCTGAATATAATAAAAAAACAAGTTTTGATTCACAGAAAAATAAAGAATGGTTAAGCTCTATGAAACAAACGCATTAGAAAAAAATAAATGCAGATTTTTGGGTAAGCAAATATAAAAAGTATGTAGGCATTTCTGAACTAAATAAAAAGTGATTAATGATTTAATAGAAAATATAGTTATATATAAAGACGGAAATATAAAAATTGTTTTTAGGTATCAAGATGAATATAATGAGGCAATCCACTTTATAAAAGAGAAAAAATATGATATAATTAATAAAGATTTTTAGGCAATATCTTGAAAAAATAAAAGGAGTGATTTCATTATGAATATGTATCAAAAAAGAGAACAAAGAAAGAATAATAAATCAGAAGATAATAAAAGTTTGCAATCGACTTCGATTAACTGGTATCCAGGCCATATGGCAAAAACAAAAAGATTAATAGGTGAAAACTTAAATTTAATTGATATTGTTTATGAAGTGGTAGACGCAAGAATGCCTTACTCATCTAAAATAATAGATATTGATAATTTTATTAAAAACAAACCTAGAATTTTAATAATGACCAAATCTGATTTATGTGATTTAAAAGAAACAAACAAATGGATTAAATATTATGAAAATAAAGGTTATAAAGTAGTATTAGTTGATTTAGAACATAATAAAAATGTTAATAAAATATTATCATTAACAGATGAAATAATGAGCGAAAAAGATTTAAAAGACATAAATAAAGGTTTAATAAAAAGAAGAACAAGAGCCTTAATAGTAGGAATACCTAATGTAGGCAAATCAACACTAATAAATAGATTAGTAGGTAAAAAGGCTACCAATGTTGGTAATAAACCAGGAGTAACTAAAGACTTAAACTGGATTAGAATTAACGAAAAAATAGAATTACTGGATTCACCAGGTATTTTATGGCCTAAATTAGATAACAAAAATGCTCTTAATTTAGCAAGCTTAACCGCAATTAAAGAAGAAATATTACCTATATATGATGTAGTTGAACATATATTAAAGGCATTAGAAAATAATTATCCTAATACATTAAAAGAAAGATATAAAATTGATAATGTAAACGAAGATATAATTGAAACATTAGAAGAAATAGGTAAAAAATTTGGTTGTCTAATTAAAGGTGGCGAAATTGATTATGATAAAGTAGTAACACTAATTATGAATGATATAAAATCTGGTATTATTAAAAATATAACATTTGATAGGATAGAAGATTATGAATAGTTTAACATATGCTTATATAGGTGACTCTATATATGAAATATATATAAGAAAATACTTAATTAAAAATAATATATTTAATGTAAATGACTTACAAAAAGAAGCTATTAAATATGTAAGTGCAGCTAATCAAGCTAAATTTGTATCTAAATTAATAGATAACAATTTATTAACTGAAGAAGAATTAGAAATATATAAAAGAGCTAGAAATCATAAATCAAATCATAAACCAAAAAGTACCGATATAATTACTTATAAATGTGCAACAGGTTTAGAAGCTATTATAGGATATTTATATTTAGAAAACAAAATAGATAGAATTAATGATATAATGAATTACATATTGGAGGATAATATATGTTAGTATTTGGTAAAAATGTTTTAAAAGAATTATTAAATGATAATATTAAAATACATAAAGCTTTTATTTATAAAAACTTTGAAGAAAAAGATTTATTAAATAACTTAAATTGTGAAATTAAATATTTAGAAAAATATGAATTAGATAAAATGGTTAATGGATCTCATCAAGGTATTATATTACAAATAGATGACTATAAATATTATGATATTGATGAATTAAAAGAAGATAAAATAGTAATGCTAGATCATTTAGAAGATCCGCATAATTTAGGGGCTATAATAAGAACTTGTGAAGCAGCTGGTATAACAAATATTGTAATACCTAAAGATAGAAGTGTTGAAGTAAATAGTACCGTTATGAAAACGAGTGCCGGAACATTAAATAAAATTAAAATATCCCAAGTAACCAATTTAAGTAACACAATTGATTATTTAAAGAAAATGGGTTATTGGGTAATTGGAACTGATATGGAAGGAACTAATTATAAAGACATTGATTATAAAGGTAAAATAGTATTAGTAATAGGTAATGAAGGAAAAGGATTAAGCAGATTAGTTCAAGAAAAATGTGATTTTATAGCATCTATTCCTATGAAAGGTGAAGTAAATAGTTTAAATGCATCAGTAGCAGCAGGTATTATTATATTTGAATCAATAAAGGAGTGATATTTTGGAAGAATTAAATGATTATGAATTATTAGAATATATTAATGAAAATGATGAAAATTCTTATAATTTATTATTAAATAAATATAAACCATTAATTATTTCTATAACTAAAAAATATTCTCCTTTTTGTATAAAATATGGTTTAGAAAGAAATGATTTAATTCAAGAAGGAATGGTTGGATTTTATCAAGCAATAAATAAGTTTAATACAAATTCAGATGTTAAATTTAGTACATTTGCTAAAACATGTATTGAAAGAAAAATAATAAATACTATGATTACAGCTAAAAGAGATAAAAATAAAATTTTAAATGAAAGTTATGCTTTAGTTACAGAAGATGAAGAACCAAATTTAGAAAATTTTATTGGTGATTACACATTAAATCCAGAAAATATAATATTAGATGACGAAACCGAAAAATATTTGTTAAATAAATTATATGAACAATTAAGTCCATACGAAGAACAAGTATTTGAATTAAAAAAAGGTGGATTTAATTATAAAGAAATTAGTGAAATATTAGAAAAAACGCCTAAAAATGTTGATAATACAATTCAAAGAATAAGAAATAAATTTAAAAAAATAATATATGAATATAAATAGATATGTAAATACATAATAAAAACATACTACATTAATATTTATATATTTTTTTGTTGATTTTTAAATTAAAAAGTTATATACTAAATATATATCATATGGTAAGGATAAATTAAATCTTTTTACTTTGAAAGGGTGTTGTTATGATAAATAAAAGAAAAATTAAAAAAATGAAAGGATTTTCGTTAATAGAGTTATTAGCAGTAATTGCGGTATTAGCTATAATAGCGCTTATTACAGTACCAACAATATTAAATATAATAGAGAATACCAAAAAAGGTGCATTTAAAGCAGGAGTGTATT
>CAYNYX010000010.1:0-15600 GCA_964401535.1 uncultured Muribaculaceae bacterium
TTGCCGCTGAAACCCTGCCTATCCGCCAGGAGATGATGAACAAGCACTTTGAGTGGATACATAAATATCATCTTCTTCTAAAGCATGTAACATTGTTTCTGGTTTTATTCCTATCGCACTTATATTTAATATATGTGGTATAGAATAATCATTACTATTTATATAAACATTATCTAAATCTTTGATATTTTCTTTTAAATATTTATTTAAATCTAACACTTTATTATATTTATTATCAAGATCATCTAAAGCTAATCTTAATGCTTTTGCTAAAGAAACAATTAAAGGTAGTGCAGGAGTACCACTTCTATATATAGTAGTAGATTTACCACCATGTATTTGAGGATTTAATTCTATTTTTTCTTTTTTAATTAAAACTCCTATTCCTTTTATTCCATAAAATTTATGAGCTGAAAAAGACGCTAAATCTATATTATCTAAATTCACTTTTATTTTACCTACTGCTTGTGTCATATCAACATGAAAGAAACATTTAGGATATTCTTTTACTATAGACGCTATTTCTTCTATTGGTTGTATTATTCCTGTTTCACTATTAACCATATTGATAGTTACTAAAATAGTATCATCTCTAATAAGGTTTTTTAATTCTTTTAAATCAACTCTACCATTTTTATCTAAAGGGGCAATATCAACTTCATAGTTATTGTTTGATAAAAAATTTAGTGGTGCAGTTACTGATGAATGTTCTAATGATGTTGTTATTATATGTTTACCTCTATTTTTATATCTTTCAATTATTCCTTTAAGTGCTAAATTATTAGCTTCTGATGATCCAGAAGTATAAATTATTTCATTTTCTTTAACACCCATTAAAGAAGCAATTTGTTTTGTTGCTTCACTTATCATATTATTAGCTTCAATACCTAGTTTATGTAATGAATTAGGATTCCCTATATATTTCAAACATGCAGTATTAAAACTTTCTATTACTTCTTTACTAGTTGGAGAAGTTGCTGAATAATCTAAATAAATCATATCTTTCACCAAAATCTTTCTTTTTTATTATATCATTACTACTAAAAATAAACAAATATTTTTGATGAAAAATAAAAGAATAATATTACTTACTATTCTTTTATGTTTGTTTATCAATATATTTATTTTCTAACTCTATTTCAATAGCTGGAATATTACTAATATTAGTACCTTCTTTTATACTTTGAGATACTACATAACCAGAACCTTTTATTTCATATACTAAATTTAATTTATTGCATAAATTAACAACTTCTTTATTAGACCATCCAATTATACTAGGCATAGTTATATTTTCTCCATTAGTAAATAAAATTACCCTATCATATGATATAACAGTTTCAATCTCTTTTGGATATGTAGAAATAACTTTATTACCATCTCCAATAACAATTACTTCTATCTTTTTCTTTTCAAGTTCTACTTTAACATCTTTAACACTTTTATTTGTATAATTAGGCATTATAATTGATAAAATATTATCATTTTCTTTATTTTCTTCAAACATATTTTTATATTTAGCAATATTAGTTAAAACATCTTTAACAGCTGTTTTTAAATAACTATTACCACCAGATTTAGGTTTTTTCATAACCGCATAGACTATATATTCTGGATTATCCTTAGGATACATTCCCGCAAATGAATATATATAATCATAGCCACTACTTGTATATCCACCTGTTTCAGAATCATAAATTTGTGCAGTACCTGTTTTACCTATAATATCAAAACCATCAATACTATAACCATTACCAGAATAATTATACTTTTTTTCTCCATTAACAGTTTTATACATTAAATCTTTCATATATTCAACAGTAGACAAACTAACAATTTGTTCACTTTCTTCTACTTTTCTTTCATATGTAGTTTCACCTGTATTGTTATCAATAATCTTAGAAACAATATGTGGTGTTAACATTTTGCCATTATTTGATAACAAAGTTAATGCTTGTAACTGTTGAATTGCAGTAATTGAAATACCTTGTCCAAATCCAGCTGACGCTACTTCAACCGGATAATTAAATTTTAAAGTTCCTGTTAATTCTCTTGGTAAATCAATATCAGTTTTAGTACCAAAACCATATTTTGTTAAACAATCATATAAATCACCTTTATTTATAAACGAATTAACCATATTAGCAATACCAACATTAGAAGAACGTAAATAACCTTCATCAAAACTAATATTACCCCATCCTTCTTTTCTAACATCATGAATAGTAGTATCAGTAAATTCATATTTTCCTGATTTAAATATCTTATCTCCCTCATAAGTACCTTTTTCTAAAGCACACATATAAGTATAAGTTTTCATAGTTGAACCTGGTTCAAAAGCTAAAGAAACTAAAGGATTTTCATAATTTTCTATATTTAATATATTAGGATCATATGAAGGCGTATTTGCTGAACCTAAAATATCACCTGTTTTAGCATCCATAATTGTTAAAGTCATCCATTCTGGATCAGCTTTTTTTTCAATATCATCAATAGCTGATTCTAAAAATCTTTGAATTCCTGAATCAATTGTTAAATAAATATCACTACCATTAATTGCTTCTTCTTTTCTTTCTGTAGTATCAGGTATTTTATAACCATTTCTATCTTGTTCATACATTAAATAACCATTTTTACCTTTTAATAATTCATCATAATAAACTTCTATTCCTAACTCTCCATCAATACTTTGAGTAGTCTTATTAGTAGTAGAATCAGTAACTTCATTCATCTTTGCATATCCAATTAAATATGAAGCAAAATCACCATTTGGATAATACCTTTTAACACTTTCAGTAAAATCTATTCCTGCTAAATTAAGTTCATCAATCGCATCTTTTTGTAATTGAGTAATATTTCTACCCCCAGGTCCTAATTCGACCTGATATAAATCTTCTTTATTAAGTAAATTTAATATTTGTTCTTCTGTCATATTTATAATTGAAGCTAAAGCAGAAGCAACTCCTTCTTTGTCAACAACATGTCTTGGATTTAATGGATCTGTTGTTCTTGATGATGATAAATACGCTATTACAGTATAAGAAGTCATATTAACAGCTAAAATATCATTATTTTTATCATAAATAGTACCTCTTTTAGCATATAAAACAGTTTCATATTTATTACGATTAGATGCAAATTCTTGAATATTTATTCCATCTATAGTTGTTGCTAAAGCTAAATAAGCATATCTAATAAAAAAAACGACAATAAAAACAAGGAATACTAAAAAGATTCTTTTTGGAAATTTCCAATTTTGATTTTCTAGTTTTCTTGTTTTCATGACTGCCTCCTATAATGTAATTATACTAGTTTTCATCATTTATTACAATAATGTTATTATTATTATAAGCTAACCCCATCTCTCTAATTGTAGATTTTACATTTTCATAAGAAGTTAATTGATTAAATTTCATTGTTAAACTTTCTACTGTTTTATTCTCTTTATTTATTAAACCATTTATTGATTCAATATTCATTTTTAAGTTGTTTATCTTTGCACCACAGAATATTTTCATAAATAAAATTAAAGTAAAAGCAAAAACAGTCATTCCGTATAATAACTTTTCTCCTCTTGTAATATTTGATTTTTTTGTTTTTGCTCTTGCCATATTAATTTCTTACCCTTTCTATTACTCTTAATTTAGAACTTCTTGATCTATTATTTTCATCTAATTCTAAATCACTTGGTGTTACTGTAGCAACTAAATTAAATTTAGGTTTATATTCATCAGGAATGATAGGCATATTTTTAAATACTTCATCAACCATACTAACTTTTTTAAATATATCTTTACATATCTTATCTTCTAATGAATGAAAGGTAATAACACATATCCTTCCACCTATATTTAATAAATCTAATGCTTGATTTAAAGCACTTTCAAATACTTCTAATTCCTTATTTACTTCTATTCTAATAGCTTGAAATGTCTTTCTTGCTGGATGTTTTTCTCTTTTATACTTTTGTGGAACATTATTTTTAATTATCTCTACTAATTCTAAAGTTGTTTCAATTGGTTTTTCTTCTCTTGCTCTAATTATTCCTTTTACAATTGAACTTGCAAATTTTTCTTCACCATATTTATATATAATATTAGTTAATTTTTCATAAGAATAATTATTTACTACTTCATAAGCTGATAAAGGATTATCTTTATCCATTCTCATATCCAATTTCGCATCTTGGTGAAAACTAAATCCCCTATCTTTTTCATCTAATTGGGGACTTGAAACTCCTAAATCAAATAAAATTCCATCTACTTTATTTATATTTCTTTTATTTAACTCTGTTTTTAAATTAACAAAATTACTTTTAATTATTTCATAGTTAGAAGCAATACTTGATAATTTCTTATCACTATATTCTATAGCTTCTAAATCTTGATCAAAGGCGAAAAGAAACCCCTTTTTAATTTCTTTTAATATTTGTGAACTATGCCCAGCATAACCTAATGTACAGTCCACGATTGTCGCCGATTCCTTCAAAGATAAATAATTAATTGTTTCTTCTAATAAAACACTTTTATGCATACTATCACCTTAAATATCTATATTTGAAGAAAATAAATGATCTGCGATATCTGAAAAACTTGCTTCATTTTCATCAACAAAACTTTCCCATTTTTCTTTGCTCCAAATTTCTAATCTATCATTTACGCCAATGATAATACAATCTTTAGTTAATGAAGCATAATTTATTAATGGACCAGCAATATTAATTCTTCCTTGTTTATCAAACTCGCATACAGTAGCCCCTGATAGAAGGAAACGCATAAAGTTTCTGGCTTCTTTTATGTTTGGTAATTCTTTATATTTACTTACTATATTATTCCATTCATTAGAAGGATAAATAAATAAGCAACCATCCAATCCTCTTGTAACGATAAAGTTTTCTCCCATTTCATCTCTTAATTTAGAAGGAATAGTTAATCTACCTTTATCATCGATTGTATGATGATATTCACCTATAAACATAAATTCACCCCCACTTTTTCCCACTTATTTCCACTGTCTACCACTATTTTACTAATTTTATTGACATTTGTAAAGCCTTTTTCGTTAATTTATTAAAATTTATATGAATATTTACATAAAGTATTAAATATAATTAAAATGAAAAAGAGATTTCTCTCTTCCATTTTGTTTTTACATTGTTAAGGATTGGCCATAATTTTTAAATATAAGCCCCTAGTATAATTATTAAAAGAATAAATAGTACTAATACGATGGCAGCTCCAGATACTCCTGTGTTACACATAAAATCATCCTCCTTTTTTGTCTTTTCACCAATATTTTATGTTTTTTTTATGTTTTTGTGATGGCAATTGTTGTATTTTTATTTTTTTTTTGTTAAAATATTACTCGTATGGTTATTAATACATATTTTAGAAGGGAAAATAAATATGAAAAAAAGATTTTTGACACTTATAGGAATTCTACTTTTATTATCAGGATGTAGAAGTATTCCACAATTAGAAAATGGAGAACAAATTATTGTAGAATTAAATGGTAGAAATATTACTGCTAATGAATTCTATGAAAAATTAAAAACTCAATATGGAACTGATTCTTTAATTAACATGATTGATGAATGGATTGTTAATCAAGAGTATGCAACTAATGATGAAATGAACAAATATGTTGATGAAAAATTTGCTCAAGATAAGAAAGATTATGAAGCATATTATAATACTGATTTCAAAACAATATTAAATGCTAATGGATTTAATAGTGAAGATGATTATAAAAAATATCTATTATTAGGTTATAAACAAAATGAATTAATTGAAGATTATGTTGGTTCTACTATAACTGATAAAGAGATAAATGAATATTATGAAAAAAATGTATATGGAAAAATAACAGCAAGACATATAATTATTATTCCAGATACTACTGAAGATATGACAGAAGATCAAAAAACAAAAGCTAAGAAAGATGCTTATAATAAAGCTGTTGAATTAATTAAACAACTTAAAAATGGTGCTGATTTTGCTACATTAGCTAAAGATAATTCTGAAGATGCTGCTGCTGCAGATGGTGGATTATTAGATCCATTTGATAATACTACAGTTGTTAAAGAATTCTTTGATGCTGCTTATGCCTTAAAAGATGGTAAATATACTGAAAAACCAGTAGAAAGTCAATTTGGATATCACATTATTTTAAGAGAATCAGCTGAAGAAAAACCAACATTAGAAACTTCAAAACAAAATATTATTGATACATTAGTTACACAAAAGTTAAGTGCTGATGCTGAAAACAATAATTCACTTTCTTATAAAGCATTAGTTAATGCAAGAGAAAAATATAAAATGAATATCACTGATACTGATATTGCTGATGAATATAATAAAAGTATTGCTAATTATAAATAGTTAAAAGCTAGGTTATCCTAGCTTTTTATTTGTTCATTTATTTCTTCTATTTTATATCCCTTTTGATATAGTTTTTGTCTAATATGAAATTCTAAATCTTTTCCTTCATATTTTTTAACTAATTTATTATAAATTGTTTCATATTCCTTACTTATATTATTATTACTTAAAGTAATATTTTGTAAACTACTTTCTATCATATCACTATCATAGCCAAGATTATTTAAATCACTTTTTATCTTTTGTTTTATAAAACTAAGTGAATGTTTATGATCTAATCTAATTTTTTTAGAAATTATTTTTTCTATTTTTTCTTTTATATCTTCTTCTTTTAATATAAATAAATTATTTTCTATAATATTTAAATCTATTTTATAATTAATTAAATCCTTTTTAATTTTATTTGGTCCATCAGAAGATAAATTAAATCTATCATATATATATGCTTTAGTAAAATTATCATCATTAATTAAGCCTATTGATTTTAATTTTTCTTTGATTTTATTTTTAGAATCTAAAGGTACATCATGTTTATTTAAAAACTCATCTATTTCATATTCACTTCTTAATTTTCTAGAAATAAATTTAATAGTTTTATCATATATATCATAATACTCAGTTTCAATACTAATTTTCATTAATAGATCATCATCCAATACTTTATTATATAATAACCCATTATTTAATATAACATCATCATAAGTTGTTAATGATGTATTATTATTTAATACTACTTTATATTTACCTTTACTAGTTTTTTTAATTTTATCTATCTTCATGTTATGCTCCTTTTATATAAATATAATAACATACATTTGTTCTTAAATCAAGTATAAAAAAACTAATCCGTATTAGCTACATGGACTAGATCTTTTGCTATTTCTTCTAATGTTCTTCCGATACATTTCTTAAAAATATACTCTTTTTCTTTCACTTGATAATGGTTATTTTCTTCCATTTGTTGAGCTCTTTTCATTACCACATTTACTAATAAATACTTTGAGCCTACCTTTTCTACTAACTTATCAATTGAAGGATATATCATATAATCATCTCCTATTATGATGATATAATATTTAAAATCCTATTTCAAGAGATATTCTAAAACATTGACATTATTTGACATCACTAATTATATCTATTATTAATTTATCTTTATTAATTGGTTCTATTGCATGAACACTAAAATGAAAACAATTTAATATTTCACTTATTTTAACATCTTTTTCTTTTAAATAAATCTTTAATAATTCTTCATCTTTTAAAATAAAATCACCAATTTTTTTATTTAAAATCATTCCAACACTATAATCAATTTTATCTTCTTTAGTATATCTGCCTGCTCCTATTTTACGAACAATTTCACCTATTTTTTCAGTATCTATTTTTTCTATATAACCACTTTCAATTGCTTTAATAGAAAATATTTTAGCTTCAGAATCTATATTATCAATATTACCTTTTTGATATTTAACCAATTCTTCAAACTTATTATAAGCACTACCATTTTCTAAACTAATCATTACTTTTTTATTTGCTTCTTCCATTGTTATATTAAGTGCTAAAGAAAGAATAATTGAAGATAAAGTAACAGATAATTCATATAAGTCATTAGGTTCTTTACTTCCTTTTAAAATATTGATAGCTTCTTTTACTTCTAATGAATTACCAATTGCATAACCTAAAGGTTGATCCATATTTGATAAAACACAAATTATTTTTTTATTATTTCTTTTACCTATTTCAACCATTAAACTTGCTAAAGTTTTAGCATCTTCAACATTTTTCATTAAAGCACCATCACCTACTTTAACATCAATAACAATTATATCAGCATTACTTGCTAATTTCTTACTCATAATACTTGCTGCTATTAAAGGTAAAGATTGAACAGTACCAGTTACATCTCTTAAAGCATATAAAATTTTATCAGCTTTTACTAAATTAGCCATTTGACTTACAATAGCTATATTAATATCTTTGATTTGTTTTTTAAAATCTTCCATCTTAATATTGACATCAAAATTATCAATTGCTTCTAATTTATCAATAGTACCACCAGTAAAACCTAATCCTCTACCTGACATCTTTGCTATTGAAACATCATTTGCTGCCACAATAGGTCCAACAATGAGTGTTGTTTTATCTCCCACTCCACCAGTTGAATGTTTATCGGCAATAACTCTAGACAATGATGATAAATCAATTATATCACCACTATTTTTCATTGCTTCTGTTAAATTAATAGTTTCTTCTACATTCATACCATTTATAGTTATAGCCATTAAAAGTGAAGAAATTTGGTAATCTTTAATTGTTTCGTCTAAAATACCATTTATAAAAAACTCTATTTCTTCTTTAGTTAATTCTAATTTATTTCTTTTTTTATTTATTATATCTAATATATTCACATTACCACTCCTATTATAATTATATAATAGATTAAAAAAATAAACTAGATTAAATCTAATTTATTTTATTTTTCTACCTATTAATTCAATTGTTCTATCTGGATCATGACATAATTTATTATAAAGTAATGGATGCTTTTTTAATTCATTTATAATGATAATATCATCTTTTGCCATTTTAATTACATAAGCATCATTTGATGTATTTATAACATTAGCATCTCTACCTAATATATAATCTGAATCTAATTCTAAAACATCTAATAATTTTATAAGTGTTTCAATAGTTGGAGTTCTAGCTCCTATTTCATAACCACAAATCGATACTTTAGAAACACCTATTAAATTTCCTAAATCTAATTGTGATAATCCTTTTTCTAATCTTGCATTTCTTATTCTTTCTCCAATAACCATAATTACTTCCTCCGTTATCTAATAGTTAATGTTATTATAACAGCGTCAGCATATGGTTATCACAAAATTAACTTATAGTTAATTTTTATCTTGCAATTAACTATAAGTTAATATATAATACATATAGGATGTGATATAAATGGATAAACTAAAATATCTTAGAGAAAAATGCAATTATAGTCATCAATATATGGCTAATAAATTAAATATCAGTAAAACATTTTACTGGCAAATAGAAAATGGAAAAAGAAGATTATCCTATGATATGGCTATTAAAATATCACATATATTTAATTTAAAACCAGATCAATTATTTTATGAGTATTTTAAAAGTTTAGAATAAAAATTCTAAACTTTTTAATTTAATTTATTTTTAATTATTTTGCTTACTTCTCCCATATCTGTTTTGCCTTTTAATAATGGATTTACATAATTCATTATTTTACCCATATCTTTCATAGAAGTTGGATTTACTTCTTTAAAAGCTTTATCAATGATTTTCTCTACTTCATCACTTGATAATTGTTCAGGTAAATATTTTGATAAAATTTCTATTTCTTTAGTTGTTGCATCTACTAAATCTTGTCTATTACCTTTTTTAAACTCTAAAATTGATTCTTTTCTAGTTTTAATTTGTTTAGTAATTACAGTAATAACTTCATCATCTTTTAATGGTCTTTTTAGATTAATTTCCTCTAATTGCATCGCACTTTTAATACTTCTTATAACTGGTAATGCTTCTTTATCTTGATTTTTCATAGCTGAAATTAAATCATTTAATATTTGATCCCTCATATAATTCTCCTTTTTTTAATATTAAAAGGTCTTTACAGACCTAGTTATAACTCTTTTCTCTTTTGTGACTATTTTTAATAGCCTCTTTTTTTGCTATTCTTTTCTTTACGCCTGGTTTCATATACCCTTCTTGTCTTTCACGTGCTTTTTTGAGAAGGCCATCTTTAACATTCTTTTGTTTAAAAGTTCTTAGTGCACTATCAACATTACCATTACGTACTACTACTTTACTCATTAATAAATCCCTCCCTTCTCAACTAAAAAACATTATATCACTAATTCCTTTGTTTTACAACAAAAATATTGATTTTCTTATTTTTTTCACAAAAAAACACATATTTTACTTCAAAAGTAATATGTGTTTAATGAAAATTGTCGATAAAATGTTTATTTGTGTACTATTTTACTATATACATACTTTATTTTCCATTATATATCTTGCAAATGATCCAAATAGATAACCATAAGCAGATATTACATTTATTAAAATACCTATTATTGGTATTAATAATATTACTAATAATAATCTTAAAGAATTTAATAATAATTTATTTTCTATAGTGAACATACTTTTTTACTAAATATCCTTCTTATAGCAGTTCCAAAACTTCTTCCTAAATCCAAAATAGAATTTATTCCTCTTATTAAAGAACTGATTAAAGAACCAGATAATGTAGCTCCACCATTTATTTTAATAAGTTCATTTGTTTCTAATCTCATATATCCTCCTTAATTACACTTTAATGGTCTTATAAAACCATCTATTACACCAATTATAAATACTAATCCTGCTCCAAATATCAAGCCTATTTTCCATCCCCCACCATTTATTTGTTTTAATTCTTCATTTTTAATTTCCTTCATTTTTAAATCCTTTCTTTTAATGCTTCATATAGTGTTTTTGCATTTAATATTATTTCTATTTCTATTATTTTCTTTGGTTCTTCTTTCAATTGTGGTTTAATAACTATTTCATCATTGATATAATTATCATTTATTTCCACAATTTCATAATTTACTTCTTCTCCGCTAACTTTTAAAATAGATTTCTCCATAAAAGTTTTTGTAAGAATCTTATCCATATTAAGAATCGCATAATATTCTCCTTCCTTTTCTATAATATTTGTATAATAATTTAAGGTTTTATTATATTTAAAATTAAAGAATATAATTAAAAATATTAGTAAAGTTATTATTAAAATTGTTATCCATGATATTATTTTAATTGGTTGTTTTCTTGTTGTTATTATATAACTATTTTCATATATATTTATATCTTCTAACATTTCTTTAAATCCTTTCTAATTACACCATTATCCAATTCAACAACATGATTAAATAAATCCATATTATCATGTCGATGAGAAATTATAATAATAGTTTTATCCTTATATTTAAGGAAAAGATTTTTTAAAATTTTTCTTTCTAAATTAATATCAACTTGATTTAATCCTTCATCTATTAATAATATTTCAAAGTTTTGTAATAAAGATCTTGTTAAAACAATCCTTTGTTTTTCCCCACCAGATAAATTAAAACCATTTTCTTCAATTAACATATTTAAACCTAAATTATTGTTTTTAATTATGTCTTCTACATAACATAATTTACATGCACCAGTTATTTCTTTATAATCAATATTACGATTTAATTTTAAATTATTTATTAAACTATCAGTAAATAACATTTCATTTTGCGATATATATACTATATCGTTAGTATTAATATCATTTATATCCAAATCATCAATATATATTTTATTTCTTCTAATTTCATAATATTTCATTATTAATTTTAATAAAGTAGATTTGCCACTTCCACTTGATCCTAGAATTAATAACTTATCTCCTTTTGGAATATCTAAATTAATATCTTCTAAAATATTATTTAATCCATTATAACTATAAAATAGATTACTTATTTTTATATTACCATCTATGTTAGTATTATTTAATTCTTTTATTTCATAATTATGAAATAATTCAGCTATTCTTTTTAATGAACATTTTGCTTCTTTAAAATTATAATCTAAATCAATAATATCTTTCATTGGTTCTAAAAAATACGATGATAATGTATTGAAGGTAATAAGCATGCCTAAAGTAATAATGTTATCTTTAATTAAAAATATTCCTAATAAAATTGTTATTAGTGTTCCTGATTCATTTATTAAATCCTTTAAAAAGTTTTGAATATTATATTTTTTTTCTAACTTATATATAGTACTTAATAATTTTGAATACTTTAATTCCAATAAATTTATAATATTTTTTTGTATATTAAGACCTTTTATTGTTTCAAATCCTTGAATACTTTCTACCATACATGTGGATACATTTGCCTTTTTACATTGATAATCATTTATAAATTTATTAAATATTCTTCTAAATACTAAAGATAAAAATAAATATAATAATATAATTATTAATGATATACTGAATAATTTTGTATTAAATATAAATAAAATTATTAATGATATTATAGCAAGGGGTATTTCTATCAATATTGTTAATATTCCTTTATTTAATATATCTTTAATACTTTCCATATCATTAATTCTAGATATTACATCACCTGTAGAACGTGTTTTATAATATTGATAAGGAAGATATATCATATGTTTTATTGTATCTAAAGTTAAAGAAAAATCTATTTTTTGTTTTAAAATAATTAAGGTTTCAGTTCTAAATAATGTTGTAATTGCTTTTAATAAAATGAATGTTAAAAAGATTAAAAAAACTTGTATCAATTTATTATTATAAGTATAATCTATCATTATTTGAAAATAGAAAGATGATATTACGGAAAATAATAATATAAATAAAGATAGTAAAATTATACTTATAAATAATTTTTTATGATTTTTTAAAACATTAAATATAAAAGTACTCATCTTAATATTTTGTTCAATTACAATATTAGTTATAGGATATAAAATTATTAAAACATTAGTCCATATTTTATTAAATTCTTCAAAAGTCAATTTCTTTATTTTATCAGCAGGATCAGCTATTGTAATTATTTTCTTTTTATAGTCAATTTTATATATAACTACAAAATGAGTGTAAGAGTTATTTATTATTACATGAGCTATTGCTGGTAAAATTAAATTATCACAATTTAAATCTTCTAGACTTGTCCTAACACCTGATGCTTCAAAACCTAATTCTTTAGCAGCTTCAATAATATTATAAGCATTTGTTCCAAGCTTATCTGTTCTCATTAAATCTCTTAACTTTTCAATACCAACATATCCTTTATAATATTTTATAATCATCTGTAGGGATGCTGGTGCGCAATCTTTCATAGCTTCTTGCTTAGTAAAAGGATATTTGTAAAACACTTTTTCACCTCCTCATAAATATATATTTTTTTTTAATAGCAAATCCCTTTTAATTTTTAAAAATTTTTTTAATTTTTTTATTTTTCTTTATTTTATAAGGATTTTTTATATACAAAAAAACAACATATTTTTTAATTTTATGTTGTTTGTTAATTATAAGTTAATTTTGTTAACTTATAGTTTATATATTTTTATATATTTATCTCCATATTTTTTTTCTTTTAAAATTTCTAAATCACTTTTTACTTCTTCAGTTTGATATTCACATATTATATAAGCATCTTTATTTAATAAGTTATATTCTAATAATTTATTTATTGAATCATTTATTAAGTTTAATTTATATGGTGGATCTAAAAAAACAATATCAAATTTTATATTTTCATTTTTAAATTTTTCTAAAGCTTTTTTATAATCTAAATTATATATATAATATTCTTCTTCTATTTTTTGCATGTTATTTTTTAAATTATTTATTACAATAGGATTATTATCAACAAAATAACATTTACTAGCTGATAAACTTAATGCTTCAATTCCAAGAGAACCAGATCCAGCAAATAAATCTAAGCAAACTGCATTTTTTAATTTCATTTGAATCATTCCAAATAATGATTCTTTTACCCTATCCATTGTTGGTCTTGTTCCATCAATATTATATTCTTTTAAAATTAATCCTTTATATTTACCACTTATTATTCTCAAATTAAACACCTCTATAGTTATTATATACTATAATAATTTAAATATAAAGATTATTTATAATCATCATAAAATATATCATCTGATTTTAAATTAAATACTCTACTTATTTTAATTGCCATTTCATAAGAAAGAGTTCTTTTGCCATTTTCTATTTGACTATAATAAGCTTTACTTATTTTTAACTTTCTACTCATTTCAGTGGCAATAATGTGATTATCAATTCTTATCTTCTTTAATTTACTATGCATACTACTCCTCCTAATTATATTATATCACATAAAGTACACTATTGGCGTACTGCATTTACAGTAAATATATGAGAAAATATTTATGAATTGGTAAATATTACCAATTTCGGAGGAATTATTATGATATCAAATAAAGAATTATTAGCGCAGTATGTTGTTTTTAGTAATAATTTAAAAATGTATAGAAAAAAGTTAGGTTATACACAAGAGAAGTTTGCTGAAAAATGTGATTTATCTATTTCATACATTAAACAAATTGAATCAGGTAAAGAATTCAAAAATATTACTTTATCAGTTTTACTTAAGTTTTCTAAAATACTTGGTATAACCATAAATGAATTATTTTACGAAAAAAACTAATCATTCTTGATTAGTTTTTACATTGTGATAAACATTTTGAACATCTTCAATATCATCTAATAATGTTAATGTTTTTTTAAATATTTCTGCATCTTCTCCTATTAATTCAATTTCTTCTTTAGGAAAATAAGCAATTTCATCCATTTCAAATTCTATGTTAGGTATTTTATTTGATATAGCTTCTTTTATTTGGAACAAATCTTGTGGATTTCCATATACTATTACTACATCGTCTTCTACTTCCATATCAACAAAATCTGTTTCAGCTTCAATTAAAGCTTCCATTGTTTGTTCTTCATCTAAACCTTTAAATCCAACAGCACATAGATGATCATAGTTAAATAGTACACTGCCCATTGCTCCCATTTTAATATGGCATTTATTTACAACTGCTCTTAAATCACTTACACTTCTATTTAGATTATCAGTTAGACATTCAACAATAAGTGTAGATCCAGATGGTCCGAATATTTCATAGGTTGCTTTTGTATATGTTTCATCAACACCACTTTTTACTTTATCAATTGCTCTTTTAATTATATCACTAGGTACTTGTTCTTTTTTGGCTCTATCTATTAATCTTTTAAGGGTTGCATTTGAAACAATTTCTGTGCCACCATTTTTAGCTGCTTGATATATTTCTTTTGCATACATTGAATATATTTTTCCTCTTGCTGCTCCAGTTTTTTGAATACTTGCTTTTCTAACTTCGTATGCTCTACCCATACTATTCCTTCTCTCTATCAACTTAATATATTTTATAATAATTATTATATTTTATCAATATTTTATATAAAATTTGTAAAATTTATGTTAGGTATATTGACTTTTATGAGATTTCAAGTATAATTAATAGTGCCTACCAATTTTGCGGGTGTAGTTCAATGGTAGAATTCCAGCCTTCCAAGCTGACTACGTGGGTCCGATTCCCATCACCCGCTCCA
>CAYNYX010000011.1:0-14835 GCA_964401535.1 uncultured Muribaculaceae bacterium
TATTATTATTAGTGTTTAATTTAGCTTTACTACGACCAAAATCCATTGATTTATTTGCAGAACTCATTTGTCTAGTTATAAAGAAGAAGGCGAACCCTATTATTAATACCATTGGTAATACATTAAGTATGAATAACCAAAAAGTACTAGAATCAGGATCTTTCTCTGTTATTAACTTTATATCATGTTCAACAACACTTTTCATTAAAACTTCTATTGTTTCTTCTGCATAAGGTAAATTTACTGAAAAATATTCATCTTTGGCATAAGAAGATAGTTTTCCTGTTACCTGATATATGCTTGCTGAAGATCTTGGTGTTACTTTTATTTCTACAACCTTATTACTACTAATTTCTTTTAATAAATCAGCATAAGTTATTTGATTTACTTTTGTACTTGCTAAACGAAATGCATAAAATACTATTAATAGTATTATAGCCAATACAATATAAGGAATTATTGTTTTTTTAATACTGTTTTTTTTCATATGTTATCTCCCTTCTTTAATAGTACTTTAGTATTATATCACATTTCTCATTAATTTGTTTATCAAATTTTGATTTTTTTAAGCCTGGGATCCATACTATAGTACCATTAGAATCTACAACTATTGGCCAACCTTCTCTCTCTTCTATTTTTACCTTTTCATTTATAAATACATCTTTAACTTTCTTACTTCCTAACATACCTTTTATATATATTTTATCTCCTTCTTGTCTTGTTCTTACATGAAGAGGAAACACTACATCTTCATTTGATAACCTACATATAAAATTACTATCATCTTTACTTTCATCTATTACTTCTATATTTTTACCATTTGGCAAATTAATATACTTTATTATTTCAATTTCATATTCTTTTGGTTTCATTATGTCTTGTGTAAATACTAATGTATCATAAGACTTAACTGCTTTTAAATTATTAGGTAAATATATTAAAGCATTAGCTTTTCTTGAATAAATAAGTTCATATATTAATTCCGCATGATGATCTGTTATTAACATTAAATCATCTTGATATACATTTTCTAAAATATAATAAATTATTTTCATTTGAATAATATGTTCTTCTTCTTTAAATAAATCTAGTTTTAATATATTTTGAACATATATGTTTTTCACTATTTTTTTAACTTGTTTATCTATATAATTATTATATTCTAATAATGTTTTACTAAATTTATAAAACTTATTATGAACATTTATATCTTCTTTCTTAAATTCAGGAACAATGTATTTTCTAAATCTATTTCTTGTATATACATCTTTATCATTAGATAAATCAGATGCATAAGAAATATTGTATTTTCTATTATAATCAAATATTTCTTTTTTAGTTACATTAATTAATGGTCTTAATATTTTATATGTTCCCATATCAACTACTTTTGAAAAACCACTATATCCTCTTAATGTTGATCCTCTTACAATACGCATTAAAATTGTTTCGATTAAATCATCACCATGATGAGCAGTAAATAAGTACTTTGCTTTATATTTGTCTACAATTCCACCAAAATAATTATATCTTTTGGTTCTAGCTTCATTATGAAAATTATCATCACCATAATCATCTATATGCATACAATCAAAAATAACATTATTTCTTTTACAAAATTTTTCAACAAAGACTTCTTCTTCATCAGATTCTTTTCTAACTTTATGATTAACATGAGCACATACTATATCAATATCAATAACTTTTTTAACTCTTATTAATAGATGTAAAAGCGCCATAGAATCCGGACCACCTGAACAACCTACAACTACTGTATCACCATATTTTAAGTTTATCTCATTCACTAAAAATTCGTATGCTTTATCCATACCAACACCTCTATTATCCATTTTAATATATTTACTTACTAATTACAAGTTTATTTACTTACTAAAATCAATTTTATCATAATTATTTTTATTTAAAAATTCATTTACTTTAGAAAAAGGTTTACTTCCCATAAAGCCTCTATTTGCTGATAAAGGAGAAGGATGAACATTCTCTATAATTTCATGATTAGTTATATATTCTTTTTTACTTCTTGCATAATTTCCCCACAAAATAAAAATCATTGGTTCTTTTCTCTCATTTAATTTTTTTATAACATTATCAGTAAATATTTCCCAACCCTTATCTTTATGTGATAAAGGTTTATCTTTTTCCACTGACATAATAGAATTTAATAATAAAACTCCTTGTTTTGCCCAACCACTTAAATCATTATTTGATTTTATTATTCCTAAATCATTTTGTAATTCTTTTAAAATATTCACTAAAGATGGTGGTCTTCTAACATCATCTTTAACAGAAAATGATAAACCATGAGCTTCTCCTTCACCATGATATGGATCTTGCCCTAAAATTACAACTTTTACTTCATCATAATCTGTATATCTTAAAGCATTAAATATATCTTCATATTTAGGAAAACAAGTTTTATTTTTATATTCATTTTTTACAAATATACCTAATTTTTTAAAATAATCTTTATTAAATTCATCTTTTAATATTTCATCCCATTTTTTATTTATCATATAATCACATCCATTATTATTTTATCACACTTTTATTTTTTTTCTAAGACTTAATAAAGCATAAATATTCATTATAGAAAGAATACCCACAATTATATCAATCATATTCCATATAACTTGCGGTGATTCTATACACCCTATAAATAAAATAATCAAAGAAATTATTTTCAATATCAAAAAATATCTCTTTTTTTGCTTTTTTAATATATATTTTAAACTTATTTCTCCATCATAATATCCAGTTAAAATAGTAGAAAAAGAAAACAATAAAATTATTATAAAAATAAAGTAATTACCAAATTCTCCTAAATGATAGTAATAAGCATACTGTGTTAATTCTATACCATTAATATTATTTAGATTTAATGATAAATAATTAGTTGTTAAAATGACTAAAGCTGTTGCGGTACATATCAATAATGTTGTTATATATATCCCTAACATTTGAACATAACTATTTCCCACTGCACTATCATATCCACTTGTAGATGATGAAATACTACCTGTTCCCAATCCTGCTTCATTAGAGAATATTCCTCTTTGCATTCCTATAATTAAAGTTGGTATAAAGCCAAAAATAATACTTTTAAAATCAAAAGCACTTTTTATTATATTTATAAATATATTAGGAATTATATTAAAATTACCAATTATGATATAAAAAGTTATTACTAAATATATTATTGTTACTATAGGAACTAATTTACTAATTACATTTATTATTTTTTTTAAACCACCAAAAATAATAATTGAAGTTACTAAACATAATATTATCCCAATAATAATAGGATTTATTTTTATAATTTGATTTATTGATTTAGTGATAGTATTTGATTGAATACTTACAAATCCTCCTATATAACTCACAATTATCATTATCGCATATATAAAACCCAAAGAATATTTATTAAGTCCATTTTTCATATAATATGATGGTCCACCTTTATAACCATCTTTGTCTTTTTCTCTATACAATATTCCTAAATAGGTTTCCCCAAATGTAGTTGTTGCTCCTAAAAAAGCTGAAATCCACATCCAAAATATACTACCAATTCCACCTAAATAAATGGAAAGAGCTACTCCTGCTATACTACCTACACCTATTCTTGAACCTAATGTCATCATTAAACTCTTAAATGGTGTTATATTTGTATTACCTTTTTTTAATAAATATTTAAACATATTTTTAAAATTAAATTGAATGAATCTTAATTTATATGTAAAATATACCCCTGATGTTATGATTAAAATTGTTGCGAAAGCCCAAATAATACTACTTATTATTCTTAACATTTTCCCACCTAATAATTATATGAAAAAAGATTAAAATTTATTTAATCTTCATAATTATTTATTATATATATATAATCATTTATTGATAATTGTTCAGCTCTAATTGATAAATCATAATTTAATTCTTTTAATGATTTTTCAATTGAAATTAAATTATATTTTTCTAAATTATTTTTAATGGTTTTTCTTTTTTGTTTAAAACTATCTCTTATTATGTTTATTAACAAATTATCATTTTTAACTTTATTTCTATTTTCTTTTTTGTTTAATTCTAATACTATACTATCTATATTAGGTTTAGGCATAAATACATTTTTACTAACATTTATTACTTTTTTAATATCAAAATAGTAATTTAAAATAATTGATAAAGCACTATATTCTTTATCATTAATAGTTGCCATAAATCTTTTTTCTACATCTTTTTGAATCATTATAACTATTTTATCTATTTCTATATTATCGTCTATTATTTTATTAATAATAGGAGTGGTAATATAATATGGTAAATTTGATATGAAATAAAGATATTTATATTTATAATTTTTTATATCTTCTTTTATATTACATTTAAGAAAATCCTTATATATTATTTTTACATTATCATATTTTTTTAAATTATAATTTAATATAGATTTTAATGTTTCATCTATTTCATAACATAATACATTATTCGAATTTTCACATAATTTATATGTTAAAGAACCTGATCCTGGTCCCACTTCTATGATTAAACTATCTTTTTTTAAATTCGTTTTTAAAATAATATTATTTACAATATTCTCATCAATAATAAAATTTTGTCCATATTTTTTCTTAAAAGAAAAATTTTCGTTTTTTAAATATTCATTTACTTTGTTTGGAGAATATTCCACATAATCACTTCCTTAAATATAAAATGGAGATTACCATCCCCATCTTTGCACATCAAATTTAACTGTTCCAGAATAATCAGCATAAGAACCTATTCCTGCACTATGCTCTAAAGGAAATGCTACATCAATATGAACTTTTCCTTTTCGATAGGCTCTTTCCATATCAATTCCTTTATCCATAACAATAGCAGTAAAGGTTTCATGTCTATTATCAGTTATTTTCATGATTGTTCCACAAGGAAATTGCTCCAAGGCAGCAGCAACCATACGAACTCTTCCAAATGTTTCATCTTCATAGTATGGACCATTTTTATATAGATCAATCCATTTTTTATCTTTTGTAGGACAATACATTGTACCTGTGCATCCAACACAATCAGCACCATATCCTGTCAATATACCTTGATATATTCCTTGTTTTCCTGTTCCTTGCTCAATAATCTCTGGTTGCATCTCAACTAATACATCAATTTCATCATCTTTTATTAAAGCTGTTCCATCTACACCTGTTGATATTACTTTTGCTATATTACTTGGCACTTTTTCATTATAAATATATACTGTTTCATATTCTATATTAACAATATCCACTATTTGTTCTTTTAATGATTCCATTGTATCTTCTTTAAAGATAATAAACATGAAAATTACAGTTATACAAGATGATAATATAAACCCCAAAATTTTATTCATTTTATGTAGTAGATTGTTTTTCATCTTCACGTCTCCTCACATAATATTTTATCATACTTATTTATTGTAAGTCAAACAAATATAAGGCATTAGCAGTCGTTAATGCTTCTACTTCTTCCACTTTTAAATTTTTAATTTCCGCTATTTTTTTAGCAACTAATTTTACATTTATAGGTTCATTTTCACTGCCCCTATATGGTTCTGGAGCAAGATATGGGCTATCCGTTTCTAATACAAAGTTTTTTAAATCTAATTCTTTTACTATTTCTACTAATGTTTTGGCATTTTTGAATGTTATTATTCCACCAACGCCAAAAAAAGTGTTTATTTTTATAAATTCTTTTGCACTTTCTAAACTACCACTATAACAATGTAATATTTTTTTTAATTCTTTATAATTTTTTAAAATCTCATAAGTATCTTTTATAGCATCTCTAGAATGAATAACAACTGTTTTATTAAATTTATGTGCTAAAGATAGTTGTTTTATAAACAATTCTTTTTGTTTTTCTTTTGATTCTATACTATAGTGATAATCTAATCCAATTTCACCAATACCTACTATTTTTTTATTATTAATGTTTTTTTCAATAAAATTAATATCATTATTATTATATTCATTTACATTTTCTGGATGTATACCTAATGTTCCATAAACATTATCATATTTACTAATAATATCTAAAACTTCAATATTACTTTTACTATCTACACCACTTATAATTATGATATTATCTTTCATTTTGTTTATTTTTGATATAGACATATTGTTATTATCCAAATGACAATGTGTATCTACAACCATACTATTTTATCCTCTCTTTTTTACATATATATATTTTGCTAAATAGATGATTAAAATAATTAGATATATTAAATCTAAATAATTGTTCTTATTTACAGTTTTATTGAACACAAAACATATTAGTAAAACAAAAAACGTAATTCCGGAAAAAACCCCTTTTTTCAACCTATCTATCATATATTTCTCCCTAAAATTGCCAACACGATAAATATAGCACTAAATATGGTAGAAATCAATAAATTTGTTTTGTAATTTAACGACATTTTACAACATTTTACAAAAAAAAGATATTTCTATCTATTTTTCTTTTTCTATTCTCATAAATAATGGTTCTGGATTATTTAATTCATATTTACTTGCAATTCCATATTTTGTTTCCACAAAACTATTATTATTTATATTTAATTGTTTGAATATCTTTTCTGCGCTACTTGGTATAAATGCTTGTAATAAAATTGTGCACACACGAATTCCTTCTAATAAATTATATATAACTAATTCTAATCTATCTTGGTCAGATGATGATTTTGCTAAAACCCAAGGGGTTGTATCATCTATATATTTATTACATTTTTTTAGTACTTCAAATATATCATCTATCGCTTCATTAACTTTTAATTGATCTATTTTATTATCCACTTTTTGTTTTAAATTATTAATGCTTTCAATTAAACTATTGTCAATTTCTATGTTATTATTCTTTTTTGTTACTGTACCATTAAAATATTTTTGACCCATACTTATAGTTCTATTTACCAAATTTCCTAAAATATTTGCTAAATCACTATTAGTTCTATTTACTAAATATTCTTCTGAAAACACTCCATCGTTTCCAAATGGAACTTCTCTTAATGCATAATAACGAACTGCATCTAAACCATATTTTTCTATATAATAACGTGGGTCTTTATAGTTTCCTAATGATTTAGATATTTTCCCACCATCTATTATTAACCAGCCATGACCAAATATTTGTTTTGGTAAAGGTAAATCTAAAGCCATTAATATTATTGGCCATATTATTACATGAAAACGAACGATTTCTTTTCCAACTAAATGTACATCTGCAGGCCAATACTTTTTAAATAATTCAGAATCTTTATTTGGATACCCTAATGATGTTATATAGTTAGATAATGCATCTAGCCAAACATAAACAACATGGTTATCATCAAAATCAACAGGAACTCCCCATTTAAATGATGTTCTTGATACACATAAATCCTCTAACCCAGGATTTATAAAATTATTTATCATTTCATTTTTTCTTGATAAAGGTAATATAAAATCAGGATGTTCATCGTAATGTTTTACTAATCTATCTTGATATTTTGATAGCTTTAAGAAATAAGCTTCTTCACTAACTTCTTCAACGGATCTACCACAATCAGGACAATTTCCATCCACTAATTGTGATTCTGTCCAAAAGGACTCACATGGAGTACAATATAATCCTTTATATTCTCCCTTATATATATCTCCTTTTTCATATAATGTCTTAAATATGTATTGAACAGCTTCTATATGCTCTTTATCAGTTGTTCTTATAAAATAATCATAAGATATTCCAAGTGTTTTCCATAAGTCTTTGGCATTTTCTATTATTTTATCAACAAATTCTTTAGGTGTTACACCAGCTTCTTTAGCTTTTCTTTCTATTTTTTGACCATGTTCATCAGTTCCGGTTTGGAAAAAAACATCATATCCATCTAATCTTTTATAACGCGCTAATGCATCTGCTATTATTGTAGTATAACAATGACCAATATGAAATTCAGCACTTGGATAATATATTGGTGTTGTTATATAAAATTTTTTATTCATTTTATCACTCCTTATTGGTAGAACCTATTCCACCTTTTCTCTCATTTTCAATTTGTTTTTCATCATCTACTGTTAAAAATTTTGTGAAAATTCCTTGACATATACCATCACCTTTTTTAACGATATAATCTTTATCTCCTTCATTTTGTAGTTTTATCCACATATGTCCTTCATTATCTATATTATTATAATAATCTGATTCAATTATTCCTACTTGATTACACATCCGAATATTATACTTAAATCCTTGACTACTCCTTACAAATAACATCAGCATTTCATCTTCATTCATACATACTTTTACTCCTAATGGTAATTTAATAATTTCATTAGGTTTTAATACGAAATCTTTTAAACTTTCAAAATCATATCCTGCTGAACATTTTGTTTTTCTACAAGGAATATTGTAGTTATCATATAATTCAATATCATCACAGACATCTTTCTTAAATTGTTCAAAACTTATTTTTTCAAATTTTCTCATACTTTATCTCCTATATTAGTTATTATATATAATTATATCATATAACTTTACTTATTTTATTAAATGAAAATCTTTTTGATACATAAAAAAAATACTATAATATAAGGACGGAATAACCGCGGTACCACCTTATTTCATAATATTAATGCATTATGCTCTCTTTTTTTAACGCTTTTCATTCTTTTCATTCTTTCCATTTATCTTAAATTATATAAAAAGCGGTCTAATCTTTTAAATTAAACTGTTCCAGACCCATTCGATATATCTCATTTTGCCTATTTTCACCACTCACAAGCTCTCTATAAAAACAAAATATACTTCTTTCCTTCATCACATTTACATATATACTATCATATTTATACTTATTCTTCAAGATAATTTTCTAAAAATGTTTTACATATTTCTAATATTCTTATTTCGCCTTCTTTTATTTGTAATTCATCAGAATACATAATGATCGAGCCAATTTCATCTCCATTTATGGTTAATGTATTAAATATGTAATAACAATCCATCTCTTCTTTATCTATAATTGTTATTACACCTTTTTGAACAATTTCTTCCCTATTTACTATTTTTTTTATAACTGAATCACTTATTTTTTTATTTATATATTCTTTTTTTCTTTCTCCTGAATACGCTATTATTTTATCTCTATCTGTTATTAATACTTCCTTTTTTACATAATTATATATGGAATCCGTTAGATTTTGTGATAACGATTTTAAATTGTCAAATACAGAAGATTTATCTAATATAATTTTTTCTTTTTCAACAAATATCTCTAAAGTATCTCCTTCTTTTATTCTTAAGTTTTTTCTTATTTCTTTAGGTATAACAATTCTTCCTAACTCATCTATTCTTCTAACTATACCAGAAGTCATATATTCCCTTCTTTCTTATTATATTCTTTACTATAAATTAAAGATTATACAAAAAAAGAAGTTATCATTTTAAAATTTAACTTCTATTTTATTCTTACTATCATTATATCTATCTTCAAATCTTGATTCTCTTTTTCTTGTTATTAATAAAATCAATCCTACTATAAACATAATTATGGAAACAATTTGAGCTACTTTAAAAGTACCTAACATCAAACTATCAGTTCTCATCATTTCTATAAAAAACCTTATCAGTCCATACCACATAAAATAAATACCTGTTATTTGACCTATTTTTATATATCTACTTCTTCTTATGATCAATATCATAATAAACCCTATTATGCACAATATTGATTCATATAAAAAAGTAGGATGATAATAAACACCATTAATGTTCATTCCATTTATAATAAAATCAGGTATAAAAAAGCTCTTTAGATTTTCATATGTAGTTACCATACCATGTGCTTCGCTGTTGAAAAAATTTCCCCATCGTCCTATTGCTTGTCCTATAATTAGTCCTGGTACTATAATATCAATTATTTGTAAACTACTTATTTTATATTTTTTACAATATATTATGACAGTTATCAACCCAAAAAGAATACCGCCATGGATTGCTAAACCGCCTTCCCATACTTTTAATATACTTATTAAATCATTGCTATATAAATTCCAATTAAATGCAACATAGTATAATCTTGCTCCTATTAATGAAAATATTATAGTATAAAAGAATAAGTTCAAAATAAATTGTTCATCTATTTTCCATTTTTTTGATTCTTTTATAATTATGGCTCCACCAATTATGACTCCTAGTAGTATAAAAATTGTATACCATCTAATTGTTATAACTCCTAAATCTAATAAAATTGGATTCATATTATTTCTCCTTCTCTAATAATGGTTTTAAAATTAATTCATCCATTAATATATTCATGATTGATATAAATACTGATAATATAAAAGCTATAAATATACCTTCTAATATGAAATGATTTCCTAATATAAATGATACAATTTTTAATATTATTACATTGATAAAAGGATAAAACAAACCTAATGTTAAACCTGTTATGGGTAATGTCATCCATACAATTATTGGTTTTATTGTTTTGTTTAATATGTAGATTATCACTGCAGCTATTAGTCCCCATAAGCCATAATATGAAGAATCAATATATAGAGTTTCGCTAAAAACAACTGCTGTTGTAATTAATATCAATGCATAACCAATCATATGAATTGCCCAATCAAAAAATCTATTTATTTGTTTTCCTGTTTTTTTAACAGTTACCAGCTTCAAGATATCATCTCCATAATAATTATACCATGTTGTTACTATTCTGTAAATTTAATTTTTAATTGCTGTTATATCACATTTTTGACATAAATTTTCTATTAATTTATTATTTTTAAATCCTATTATAATTTGCTTTGTTTTTGATTTATTTAATATATCATTTAAAGTTTCTTTATAAATGTTTCCCAATTCTATACATCCATTTGAATCTAAACAACAAGGTACAACTGTTCCATCAGATAATATTCCTATATGATCTTTTAATCCATAACAAGATCCTTTATTATTTATCTTTTTAGAATCATTTGGCCATGTAAATAAATTATGTTTATTTATATATAAATATGGTTTTATCTTTAAATTGTTGTCTTCATTTAATTTTATTATTTGTTCATTATTTATATTATATTTTTTTATAATTTTGTTTAAATGATTATTGTTTTCTATAGTCATTTTTCCATTATTTAAAGCCCAAAACCTACAAACAACATGAATTTTATTATTGACTAATTTTTCTATTGTATCCAATATTTCAATACATTCATCATTAGTTAAACTATTAAATGAAATATTTATTTGTCTCACATTATTATTTATTATATTATTTGATTGTTTATTTAAATATGTCCCATTAGTTGTAATATTGACTTTCATGTTATTAATCTTGCATATATTTAAGATTTCATTAAATTTTGAATGTGATAGTGGTTCTCCTTTTATATGAAGGTATATATAATCAGTAAAGCTTTTGATTTTTTCTATAACCATTTTAAACTCTTCTAATGTCATTTCTTTTTTCTTTTTTTCATCTTTTGAACAAAAAGAGCAATTTTTATTGCAAATATTAGTAATTTCTACATAGATTTTCTTAAATTTCATTTTAGTTCATATAGAGCATCTCTTAACTCCATTGCCCTTTCAAAATCTAAATTTTTAGCAGCTAATCGCATTTCTTCTTCTATAGATATTATTAATAATTCTTTTTCTTTCTTAGATAATTTTTCTGGTTTTTTATTTTCTAACATTGCATTATTATTACTCAATATTTCTGGAATTGCTTTTATTATTGTTTTAGGAATAATATTATTTTTAATATTATACGCTTCTTGAATATTTCTTCTTCTTTTTGTTTCTTCAATTGCATATTTCATAGAATCACTTATACTATCGGCATACATAACAACAATACCTTCACTATTTCTAGCTGCTCTACCTATAGTTTGTATTAAACTTCTTTCACTTCTTAAAAATCCTTGTTTGTCGGCATCCATTATTGCAACAACAGATACTTCAGGAATATCAATTCCTTCTCTAAGTAAATTTATACCAACTAAAACATCATATTTACCTAACCTTAAATCTCTTATTATTTGCATTCTCTCTAATGTTTTAACTTCGGAATGAAGATAAGCTACTTTAATATCTAATTTTTTTAAATAAATTGTTAATTCTTCTGCCATTCTTATAGTTAATGTAGTAATTAGCATTCTTTCATTTTTTTCTTTTACCATATTTATATAATTAATTATATCATCAATTTGACCTTCTGTTTTCTTTACAATAACATTAGGATCTAATAATCCTGTAGGTCTAATAATTTGTTCTACTATTTCGTTATTTGTTTTAGCGAGCTCATATTCACCAGGAGTTGCTGACATATAAACAACTGTTTTTAATTTTTTTTCAAATTCATCAAAATGTAATGGTCTATTATCTAGGGCACTAGGTAATCTAAATCCATAATTCACTAATACTTCTTTTCTGGCTTTATCACCATTATACATTCCTCTAACTTGGGGAATAGTTGCATGAGATTCATCTACTACTAATAAAAAATCATCTCCAAAAAAATCAATCAACGTAGTTGGCGTAGATCCACTTTCTCTTAAAGAAAGATGTCTTGAGTAATTTTCAACACCTCTACATGTTCCTGTTTCTTGTAGCATTTCTAAATCATAATTTGTTCTTTCATTAAGTCTTTGATATTCTAATAACTTATTATCATTTTTAAATTTTTCTAATTGATTTGCTAATTCTTCCTTTATATTAACTATTGCTTTTGTTATTTTTTCATCGCTTGTTACAAAATGACTTGCAGGAAATATAGAAATTGTTTTTTTACTTGTTAATATTGCACCTGTTACAACATCAAATTCGCTTATTTTTTCTATTTCGTCTCCAAAAAAATCTATCTTTATTCCTTTTGAATGTTCATTTACAGGAATTACTTCTAATACATCACCTATAGCTCTGAATGTACCTCTTTTGAAATCTATATTATTTCTTTCATATAACATTTCTACTAGTTTTAACATTACTTCGTTTCTTTCTATAGTTTGACCTACTTCTAATGTTAGCATTTTACCTTTATAATCTTCTATTTCTCCAATACCATATATACAGGATACAGAAGCAACAACAATTACATCTTTATAATTCAATAATGCTGCAGTTGCTGCATGTCTTAGCTCATCTATTTCATCATTAATAGATGCATCTTTTTCAATAAATGTATCTGTTTTAGCTACATAAGCTTCAGGTTGATAATAATCATAGTATGAAACAAAATATTCAACATGATTATTTGGAAATAATTCTTTAAATTCTGCATATAATTGTCCAGCAAGAGTTTTATTATGCGCTAAAACTAAAGTAGGTTTATTTACTTCCTTAATTACATTGGCTATTGTGAAAGTCTTTCCTGTACCAGTTGCTCCTAATAATACCTGATGTTGCTTTCCTGTTTTTATGCCTTCAACTATACTTTTAATAGCTTCAGGTTGGTCACCTGATGGTGAATATTTTGACACTAATTCAAACATATTATCATTCCTCACATAATTATTAATTTTTATATTACATTTTTTATAAATTTCTAATAGTAATATTTTAACACTCTTCTATTAATAAAACAAGAGAAACACTATTTCGTTCTCCTGCTTTACTCAAATTATATTGTGTTATATATTATTATGTTTTTTATCTTTTTTAAGATCATAAACAAATTTTTTTGCTTCTTGTTCATATTCCTCTAAACTTGTATTATTGATTACATAGTCATAGTCATAATTATCAACATTTGCATCCGATTTATTTGTATTTATATTACTTATTCCTTCTCTTTTTATTAACAAAGTTATGGCTTTTAATTCTTTTACTGCCTTTTCGATTTCTTCTATTTCTCTTATATGAATGAACATTATTTCATTATCTGATTCATTAAATTTTTTAACATTTTCCAGCATATCATTAAACGCCATGTCATTATATTCAGTAGTAAGTTTTTTTAAATCGCTTAAAAATTTTCTATCTCTATCGGTTTTAGTACCTTCCCATCCAATTATTTTGGCAATTTCCTTTACTTTACTAATTGATGAAAAATTAACTACTTTACAATATTTACTTGCGAATTCCACAAAGGTATCTTTTCCGCTCCCACCAGTTCCATTTATAATAACTATTTCTTTCATTTTTTACCTCCATTTTGTTAATTTTATCACTTTTTATTTATTTAAACAATACTTTTTTCATTATAAAAGGATGATTTTTATTCATCCCTTTTTTACAATAATTATTTATCTATTTTTATATTAATTTGATATGAATTTTCAAAATCCATTTCTTCTGTATCTATCATAAATCCTTCTTTTTCAATACTTGCTATTAAATCTCTTATTTTAGTAACTACAGACATTACATTTTTTGATGCAACTGTATCTACTTCGACATCAGTATTTAAATTATCATTGAAATTATTATTACTTTTCTCTATTGATTCAATACTATTCATTATATCTTGTGCTTCATCTACATTAAATTCTGAATTCATAGTAGGTGCTAGATCTACTGGAGTTTCTTCACTATTCATTTCTAAAGATTGTGGCACAAATTCATTAAATTCATATTTTTCTGGTTGTTCTTCTTCATTATTTTGAGTAACTGTAAATGGTATTTCATCATTTGTTGTATCTTGATTAAATAATTCACCAAAATCTGCATTCATTGGAGTATTGTTATTATCTACAGGTGCTTCTTCTGGTTTTTCTTCAAAATTTGAATTGTATTCATTGTCTTCTGTTTGCTTTTTAAATATATTGAAAAACTTTAGCTTACTCAGCCGCTGCTTCTTCAGCTACT
>CAYNYX010000012.1:0-1874 GCA_964401535.1 uncultured Muribaculaceae bacterium
TCTTAACATTATTTAGTTTAATATTAGTATTAAGTGTTTATTACATTACTATGCCTAGTGAACTTTTAATTACTAATACAGGTGATTATATTAGAGAAGCAGGTAAAACTAATACGGAAATAAAAGAAAGTTCTATTTTAGTAGCTTTAAGGATAGAAGCAGAAGAAGAAATGATCGAAGAAATGAATGATTTAAAGTTAATATTAAATAGTACTGAATCTACTGTTGAAGAAAAAAATAGTGCTTTTGAAGAGTTGAAATCATTAAATATATTAAGAGGAGAAGAGGAAAAATTAGAAAAGTTAATTGATACAACATATAATGTTAAATCTTTTATAAGAATTGATGGCGATCAAATTAGAGTTGTAATAGATAGTAAAGAACATAATAATACTATTGCGAATAATATAATAAGAAAGATTCAAGAACAATATGATTCTAATAAATATGTAACTGTTAAGTTTCAGAGTTAGGTTTTAATACGAACTTAATAATCTTTTTGACATAGAATAATATGAGTAAATATAAAACACCCTAAGGAAGAGAGGATATTATGTCAAAAAGTATATTAACAAAAAGAGAGAAAGAAGTATTTGATTTATTAATTTCTAATAAAACAACTGAAGAAATTGCTTCACATTTATTTATTAGTGAGAAAACAGTTCGTAATCATATATCTAATGTTATGCAAAAATTAGGAGTTAAGGGTAGAGCAAGTGCAGTTGTTGAATTATTAAAATTAAAAGAAATTTCACTTTAAAAAGGTATTTTAATTACCTTTTTTTCATATTATTTTGTGAGGTGTATTATGATTAAGAAAATCATTTCAAAAAGAATAATTATATGTTCTATTACTATGTTTGCACTCCTTTTATTAACTTTGTTTCCTAAAAATAAAGATAATATATTAGATAATTTAGAAATACAAATACAATATAAAGATGATAATTTATTAGAAAGTATTTATTTACTTAATGATTATAATTTACTTTCTTTAACTAATGTTATATGTAATACAAATAATATAATAGAAAAAGCTTCTCATTTAATTAATGTTTTAATTAAAGGTGGTATTGGAGAAGATAAAATACCAAGTGGGTTTAAATCGATTATTCCTTCAGATACTAAAATAATAGATATTAGTTATGATAATAAAAGTATTAAAATTAATTTTTCAAAAGAATTATTAGATGTAAGTCAAGAATTAGAAGAAAAAGTGATTGAAGCAATTGTTTATACTTTAACTAGTATTAAAGATGTAGAAAATGTAATAATTTATATAGAAAACGATATATTAAATTATTTACCTAAATCTAAAAAATATATATCTACTAATCTAACTAGAAAGTTTGGTATAAATAAAATGTATGATATTAGTAGTATTCATAATATAAATGATGTTACTATTTATTATACTTCTAAATATAATGATAATGTTTACTATGTTCCTGTTACAATGTATGTTAATAGTGATATAGAAAAAATAAAAGTTATTGTTTCAGAGTTGTCTAGTAGTTCTTTATATCAAACTAATTTAATGAGTTATTTAAATAGTAATACTGAATTACTAAATATTGAAGAAGTTGATAATATTTTAAGACTAGAGTTTAATGATTATATATTTAATGATATTGATACTAAAAATATATTAGAAGAAGTTTTATATACTATTTCTTTATCAGTGTTTGATAATTATGATGTAGATGGATTTACAATTGTTGTAGATAATGAAGAAATTTATAAAAAAGTCTTGAAAACTTCATAAAAATATTGTATAATCTATATGTTCTTTGAAAAAAGAACATATTGTCTCAGTAGCTCAGCTGGATAGAGCAATGCCCTTCTAAGGCATGGGTCGGGGGTTCGAATCTCTC
>CAYNYX010000012.1:1884-14716 GCA_964401535.1 uncultured Muribaculaceae bacterium
ATATTAGAAAATATAATAAAATAAATTTTACATTTCTAAAAAAAAATGATAATATATATACTCATGAAAAGGGAGTATGTAAAAATGGGAAAAGAATTAAGAATTATAGAGGATCTTGATGCAAATGCAACTTTTGAACTTATTGCAGGTGAATACAATTGCTTAATTATAAATTTAGATGAAGAAAAATCATTTTTAGATTGTTTGAAAGATAAAAATCAATTTATTGAAGATATGAATTTTGATATTGAATTTCAAGGAAAAGAATATGAAAAAGATGAAGAACGAGAAAAAGTATGGCAATATTTTTATGATAATTTTGATGATATTTTAAATAAGGTTGATTATATAAGTTTGTTCATTAATGAAGATTTGAAAGAATTTATTAATAAATATCCTATATTAAAAACAAAAAAATTAGTATGGAAAGAATCTATTAGTATATCAGATTTTGATAAAATAGATTATCTTATGAAAGAGTGTAAAGATTATAAAGATTTCTATGTTAATTTACAAGGTAATAGTGGTTATGTAAAATTAGATGAATGTAAAAAGATCATGAATGAAATTAAAAAATATGTTGATCATATAAAGAAATTAAATTTATCACCACTAGAAAGTATTTTATATGCATATGATATGGTAAGAGATAGAGTATATAAAAAAGAAAATACAGATGATTATTCATTATCTAGAGATTTAAAAAATGTGTTATTTGGTAATGAAATTGTATGTGTTGGATATTCTAGAATATTATCGTGTATTTTTGATAATTTAGGTATTGATAATAATTTAATTTATTTATCTTCAAAAGATAATAGTAGTGGACATTTAAGAAATGCTGTTTATGTTGATGATCAAAAATATGGAGTTTCTGGATATTATTATTTAGATGCTACTTGGGATTCTAAAAGACAAGAAAATGATAATTATTTATTAGCGTATAGATGCTTTTTAAAAACAAGAGATGAAATGGAAGAATTAGAAGAACATCAATTTATATATGAAGATTCTAAAGATTATTCAAAGGATTTAAAAGTAAAGTTGGAACAAATATATATAGAAGAAAATCAAATAGAATTTGTAAGATTTATTTTTCTTCTTAATGTGTTATATAAAAAAGCATTTCATACAAAAAAGGAATTATTTAAAATAGAAACTTGCATGAGGAATATTGATCATTTTAAAAATATTTATGATTTAGATTATCTATATGAAAAAATTGATGAAATTCATGATAATTTTAATAAAAGTATTAGTGCTGAAACTTATATCAAATTAGTAAATAATGTTAGAAAAATTGAGCATGATATAAATCCTGAAAAATATCAATATTCTATAACTACTATATATTGTATATGTGTAAATTCTAAATGGAAATTTAAAGAACATCATTATAGTGAAGAAGAAAAATTATTAGCAGCTATTTTTAATGAAAAGTTAAAAAAACATAGTTTTGAAGAAGATTTTAAAAATTTTATTAATTTTGATTTAGAAAAACCAATGAACCCTGAACAAATTACATCAACTAAAACTTTGAGTAAAATTTTAGAAAAAAAGGAATATATTGACCAATAAAAAGATGATTATTAATATATAATAATTCTATATGTTATAAAGTGCACAATATTTTCATAGTATTATGCATTCTTAAATGAATCATCTATAAGTACAAATAAAATCATATTTAAATTAATTTCTTAGTTATTTTATATGTGTTATAATATTAAAAGAAATGAGGCAGTATTTATGTATAAAAGTAATATTAATTTGAATTTATATAAAACATTCTATGATGTAGCAAAATATTCTAGCATATCAAAAGCTGCAGAAGCTACATTTACATCACAACCAGCTATTAGTAAATCAATTAAAAAATTAGAAGATGATTTAAATATTCAATTATTTTATAGAAATAAAACAGGTGTTTCTTTAACTGATAAAGGTAAAGAATTATTATATTATGTAGAAAAATCTTATGGCAATTTAATAATTGCTGAGCGAATAATGTTAGAAACAGAAAA
This sequence comes from uncultured Muribaculaceae bacterium, assembly GCA_964401535.1. GTDB lineage: Bacteria > Bacillota_I > Bacilli_A > RF39 > UBA660 > CAYNYX01. The sequence goes on from CAYNYX010000012.1 coordinate 3,909, forward strand.
CTTAGAAAGAGGTAAATTATCTATAGGTATGCCATCTAATATTGGATCATTTTATTTATTTGATAAAATTATTGATTTTCATAAAAAATATCCTAATATAGAAGTTACTATTATTACAGGTGGAACAACTAAATTATTAGATTTATTAGATTCTCATAAAATAGATTTTATTATTGATACAGCTCCAATAAAAAATAATAATGAAGAATTAACTATTAAAAAACTAGAAAATGTTGAATATTGCTTTTTTATAAAAAAAGATAATAATAACATTAATTATAAAAATATTAAGAGTTTAAAAGATTTAAAAAATATGCCTCTTATATTTCCAATACCAGGAACAGCTAATAGAAAAGATATTGATGAATTATTTAATAAAGAAAAAATAGAAATAGTAAATGTATTAAATATTCATACTAGTGAAATGATAATAAGCGCAGTAAAAAGAGATTTGGGTATAGGTTATGTTATTAAAGATTTGATATTGCAAGATGTAAAAAATAATGAATTAGAAATAATAAATATAGAAGAGAAGATGCCTAAAGTTGAAATAGATTTAGTATATAATAAAAACTTCTTAACAACTGCTCCAAAGAAATTTATAAAGAATTATATTGATAAAAATATTGAAATATAAGAGATATAACTTTTAGCTATATAACTTATAACAAATCAATATTTTTCTTTTTTAATTTTTAATTATATAATTAGTTTGTAAGAAAGGAGAACATTATGAATAATGAATTGAAGGTAATAGAAGTAGTAGCTGCTGTAATAATGAAAGATAATAAAATTTTAGCAACTAAAAGAGGTTATGGAGAATTTAAAGGTGGCTGGGAATTTCCTGGTGGCAAAATGGAAAAAGATGAAACTGATGAACAAGCATTAGTAAGAGAAATAAAAGAAGAAATGAATGTAGATATTACAGTAAAAGAATTTCTTGCTACTGTAGAACATGAATATCCAACATTTTATTTAATAATGCATACTTATATTTGTAATTTAGAAGATGGCAAATTAGAAAAAATTTATCATAATGATACAAATGAATTAGAGCATGAGGATGCGATATGGTTAAGTATGGATGAATTAGATACAGTTAATTGGTTACCTGCAGATATCAAAGTTGTTGATGAAATAAGAAAAAAGAACAAAAGATATTCAAGTATTATTAACCAATGAATTATGATAAAAGAGTTTATATTTATAAAGACTTTTTGTGTTTATTTTAAAAAAACCATTCCATTGTTTTAAAGATATATTATAATAGAAAACAATATATAAAAAAGGAGGAAATTATATATGAAAATAAATGATGTGCATGAACCAGTTAAAAAAGAACAAAAGGAAATAATTTTAGTTGAAAGAAAACCATTCTTTTATGGTTTAGCAACGGTGCTATCAATTTTTGAATCAAAGAACTTTGATTGTTTAGAAACCAGAAAAAAAGAAGGATGGGAAGAAGAAGACGAATTTTATGATTGTTGCACTAGATATTTTAGAACTTATGCAATTTGTATTGGAGAACAACAATTGATTAGTCATACAATGGAAGAATTTTATTATAGGGAAAAAGGACATGATCCTATTATTCGTAGGGATAATGAAGATGTTTTTGCAAGATATGAAGAAATTAGAAATTTAATTGAACCACTTACTATTGAGTATCCATATTTAATATACTTTATAAATCAAGTAAAACAAATTTGCTTAACTAATCAAGGAAAATTAACTGAAGCACAAATGTTAATGATAGCAAAAGATTATGCAAACCTTAATTTTAATACAGAAAATAGATGTGATATTTTAAATAAAATAATCACTTACAGCATTCATTATTATAAAAAGTAGAGTGTTAGAAAATATATAATTTAAATTATTTTCTAATAAAAAAAATTATGAATATTAATTATTTCATAATTTTTTAATACATTTTTTCATATTTAATAATTTGTAATTATCTATGTTTTGAATTAGAACGATCATTAAGAATCATATTTCTATAATCGCAAAATTCTTGACCTCTTACATGATAAGATTCTACTACACTTGTAACAGAATTTATTTGACTGTGGGATAATTCTAAGCCAAAATGAACACATGTTGCATCAGGATTATATACATTAAGTGGTTCATATGCTTCTTCAACAGGTAATCCTTGACTTAATTTTTCCATACATTGAAGAGCAGCTTCTATGCTTGCACCATTATACCAAACTTGTTCTGGTTTTGCTAGTGAATTATCTACAAGTTTTTCCCAATTATCTATAAATTCTTGTTTTACTACTGCAATTCCTCTTTGTTTAAATTCATCTCTTTTTGCTAATATCTCTGTAGTGGCTTTCTCTTTTTCTTTCATATAATCTTCACTTGATGCAAATGATAATATACTATCTGTTTCAGTATCATATGTTACAATTTGACCATTAATGCTTTTTTTGACTATTGCCATAAAATTTCCTCCTAGCATCAATAATAACATATAAAATAATTATTGTAAAGTATGCTTAATAATGAGATTTAAAAATATTTTATTATTAGGATTTTTAATGTTCTATTATGATTTTATGATATAATTATAGTGTAATTTGTATGTCGAAATTAACAAAAAATATAAAAAATTGTAGGAGAATGTATGAGAATAGGAATAGATATAGATGGAGTATTAACTGATATAGAAAAATTTCAAATAGAATATGGTAGTAAATACTTTTATGAAAAGGGAATAAATATAGTTAATTATAAAGGTTATGAAATAACAGAATTATTTGGAGTATCTCTAAAAGAAGATAAATAATTTTGGAATATAGCTATAAAAGATTATATGAAGGAACCAGCAAGAAATTATGCTGATGAAGTAATAGAAATGCTAAAAAAAGAAGGAAATGAAATATGATTATCCGGAATTATGTGGATACAATGATGTTTATATAAAAGGTTATTTTATTAAAGATAATAATATTATTTTAAATCTTTCAAATGGGAAAAAGTATACATATTATTACAATATAGAAACAGAAAAAAATATATTAGATAAAATGGAAGAACAAGTTAGAAGAATCCATTTAAAAGAACCTCAAATGATTGAAAAAGTATTAGCAGTTTTACAACCGTTAGCATTGCCTACTGCTATATATAATCTTATTAGTTTTGATGGCTCTATACCTTTTAGCATTTTTTTTATTGTTATAGCAATAGGAGCTATTAAGTATCCTGGTATAATTATTTCTTATATAAAGAAAAAAAGAGAAGTAGAAAAGATGCAATATTTATTGGATTTACAAGATGAATTAAATAAAGTTAGAGAATGTCAAAATCTAACTGCTGGATTAAGTAAAAAAACAATTAAAAGAATAGAAAAAACACCAATAGAAAAACCAGTTTTTGATATAAATTCTATTGACAATTATTCATTAGCTGATTTAAAGACAATTATGGCAAATATAGTTGCAGAAAAATGGTTCCAACTTGAAAAAGAAGAACAAGAAGAACAAGAAAAGGTAAAAGTATTAAAATAAATAATTTAAAAGCAATATCTTAATTGATATTGTTTTAGACTGTTGACAAAGTATTTTGCTAATAGTCTGAGATAGATTTTCAAATCTATTTTTTTGTTGTATAATAGAATAAATAAAAATATTTGTGAAGGGAAAGATTTAAATGAATCAAAAGAAAAAAATTATACTGTATATTTTTATGTTAGTTCTAAGTATATTATTGTTCAGTATTTCTATAATTTTTAATATTAATGGAACACTTGGATTTTTGCTAGTGTTATTTAGTATATATCTATTTATAGGATGTTTGATAAAATTATATAAACTAAATGATAAATTTAAAAATGGTTTTGGATCATTCATAGATTTTTTATTTTGGTTACCATAAATCATATTTTATAAGATAAATTTTAATATATTAATAAGGAGAAATATTTATGTGGATAAGTATAATAATAATATCAATAATAGGAACATTATCACATTTTTTATATGATATAAGTAATCATAATAAAGTAGTTGGGCTTTTTACAGCTGTTAATGAAAGCACATGGGAACATATTAAAATTGCTATAACACCAACATTGTTATGGAGTTTATATGATGGATATATATATGGAAATAATCCTAATTATTTTCTTGCGAAATTAATTAGTTTATTAGTTATAGTAGTAGTTATTCCTCTTATATTTTATTCATATAAAATAATTACTAAAAAACCAATTTTATTTATAGATATTAGTACTTTTTATATAGCTATAATATTAAGCCAATTAGCATTTACTTATATTCTTAAATTAAATGGTATTTTATATATTCATCAGTATTTATCTTGTATAGGTTTATTTGTTTTCTTTGGTTTTTATATGGTAGTTATATTATTACCACTAAAAAATTTCATATTTAAAGATCCTATATCTAGTAAATATGGAATTAAAGGTCATACTGAAACATTTAGTTTTAAATTAAAAAAGAAATAATAAAATTGTAATATTAAATAAATCATTTATTTAATATTTTTTTATAAAAGAAATATTTATGTAAATAATAATATTGGTGATAAAATGAAAAAAATCTTAATCACAGGTTCTAGAAGTGGATTAGGTAAAGATGTAATCGATAAAATAAAAGATAAAAAATATTATATATATGCTACAACACATAGAGAAGAACAAGCTGAAAGTTTAAAAAAAATATATAAAGATTATAATAATATAGAATGTTTTAAATTAGATATAACAAATAAAGAAGATAGAGAAAAAATAAGTAATTTAGATATTGATATATTATTATGTAATGCAGCTATAAGTAATGGTGGAAGTTTAACAGAAATTAATATTGATTTAGTTAAACAAAATTATGAAGTTAATGTTTTTTCTAATTTAGAATTAATACAATTAGTTTTAAAAAAAATGATAAAAAAGGAAGGTAAAATAATAATTATGTCTTCTTTAGCTGGAATAATACCTCTTAGTTTTATAGGTAGTTATGCATCAACTAAAGCTAGTTTAATTAAAATAGCTGAAATTTTAAAAAAAGAATTAAAAATGCTTAATAAAAATGTTAAAGTTTGTTTAATAGAACCTGGAATATATTTAACAGGATTTAATAAATATATGTTTGAAAATAAATATGGCGATCCTAACTCATATTTTAAAAATCATATTAAAGAAATAAAGAAAAAAGAAAATTTGATTTTAAAATTATTAGGAAAACATAATTATAGTTCAATAACTAATAAAATAGTTAGAGCTATAACTTGCAAAAACCCTAAATTTATTTATAGAGCTCCTTTTATACAAGTATTAGGCGCAAAAATATATAGTTTGTTTTTAGAATAGTGTAACAAATAATAAAAATTACTCATAATAATATATAACTGTGGTGATAAAATGTGGATACTATTTGCTCTTTTAGCAGCTTTCTTTGCCGGTTTAACAACTATATTTATTAAAGTAGGAATTAAAGATATTAATAATTTATTAGCGCTTTCTATAAGAACAACGATTGTTTTAATATTCTCTTTTATAGTTGTTTTATTTACTTGTTCATTAAATGAAATAAATAATTTAGATTTTAAAACAATTGTTTTTTTAATTTTATCTGGATTTACTACAACTTTACTTTGGATTTGTTATTTTAAAGCATTACAAATAGGGGATGTTAATAAAGTATCACCAATTGATAAAACAAGTATTGTTTTAACTCTTATATTATCTTCAATATTTTTTAAAGAAAAAATAACATATATAAAAATAATATCAATGATCTTAATTTTATTAGGAACATTTATAATGTCATATACTAAAAATATTAAAACAAAGAATAATAAATGGATTTTATATGCTATATTAACAGCAGTATTTACTTCTTTAACAACTCTTTTAGGTAAAATAGGAATTAAAAATATTGAATCAAATTTAGGAACAATGCTTAGAACTATCATAGTATTTATCATAATCTGGATTATAGTTATATATAAAAGAAAAATAAAAGAAATCAAAATAATAAATAAAAACAATTGGTTATTTTTAATATTATCAGGTTTAACAACAGGATTATCATGGATGTGTTATTTTAAAGCTTTGCAAAATGGTGAAGCAAGTATAGTATTTCCTATTGAAAAATTAAGTATAGTAGTAGTTGTATTATTTTCTTTTATATTTTTAAAAGAAAAAGTTAATTTTAAAACAATTAGTGGTTTAATTATATTGATAATAGGAACAATAATACTAGTAATATAAATAATTAGTTTACATATAATGTGTATATAAATTAAAAAAAATTAAAAAAACATAAAAAATTCTTTATTTTATACTATTTTATGGTATAATGTAATCGTAGTATAATATCTAAGAATAAAGGGAGTATTAATATGAATGAAAATTTAGAAGCTATGGAAGCGGTAAATATGGATGAAATAAATCCAGTTAATGAACCTATTGAATTTGAAGAAATGAATGATAATTCTATGGAATTAGAAACAACAAATCCAGTGGAAGAAATTAAGGAAACAGAAAAATGGCATGGTGATGATGTTATTTTAAGTGTGGCTCCTGAAGTTGAAAAAGAAATTACTCAAACAATTAATAATGAAGAAAATTTCGATATGTTTTTTGATAGCTTATCTAATGATGTTGAAGGTGCAAACTCTCTAATAAGTGAAATCTTAGAAAAAAAGAGAAATATAAAAACCAATGAAGAAAGTATTACAGCAGAAAAAGAAAGATTCAATAATGAAAAAATAGAATTTGAAAAATATATGACAAATCAAAAGGATAATATTGAATTAGAAAAGAAAAGATTAGCAGAATATATTAAATTACAAAAAACAAAATTACAAGAAGAAGAAACACAAGTTAAAGCAGATGCTGATGTAATGCATAGAGAATTAATGTTAAAAGAACAATCTATAAAAATTGAACAAAGAAAATTAGAAACTGATAAAGAACAGTTTAATAAACAAAGAGAAGTTGAAACAAGTGAAATAGCTCACGAAAAAGAAAAAATAAAATTAGATCGTGAACAATTAGAAAGAGATAAAGAATTAACATTACAAAAATTAGATAATGATAAAAAAGAATTAGAATCAAAAATAGAATCATTTAATAGATATAAAGAGGTAGAAGAAAAGAAAATAGCTTTGGAAAAAGCTAATTTAAATCAAAGATGTGAAAGATTTAAAACAATTGTTTCACAATTTAATAAGAATTTTCAAAAATTACCAGAAGAATAGAACTTATTGTTCTATTTTTATATTAAAAATATTTATTAAGACTTGAATTTAAAAAAAATAAATGTTATAATTTATTTAATTCTTAAAGACAAAGAACTTGAGGGAAAGAATTTAATATCTATTAGAGATGAAAAGTAACCTGCTGAAAGCTTTTCTTAGTAAACATTCTTTTTGTAGCAAGGGAGTTATATATCTGAAATAAAGTAAGATATATTGTTAACCGCATTAAGGTTTTAAGGTAGTAGCAATACTATAAATTAAGGTGGTACCACGATCTATTCGTCCTTTGGATGAATAGATTTTTTTATGTAAGAAAGGAAGATTAAAATGTTAGATAAAAAATATGATGCTAAAGAAAAAGAAGAAAAATGGTTAAATTATTGGAAAGAAAATGAAATATATAAATTTAGACCTGATGAAAGAGAAGTATATTCTATAGATACACCACCACCAACAGTAAGTGGTAATATTCATATTGGACATATATTTTCATATTCACAAGCTGAAATGATGGCTCGTTATAAGAGAATAAGGGGATATAATGTATTTTATCCATTTGGATTTGATGATAATGGTTTACCATCAGAAAGGTTAGTAGAGAAAGAACAAGGTAAAAAAGCTCATGAAATAGGTAGAGAAGAATTCTCTAATTTATGTTATGAAACAACTGATAAATATGAAAAAGAATTTAGAAAAGCAGGAGTAAGCGCTGATTTTAGTATGGCTTATAAAACAGTTAGTCCATCTACTATTAAAATAAGTCAAACATCATTTTTAGATTTAATAAAAAAAGAACATTGTTATCATAAAGAAAGTCCAGCCTTATGGTGTAATGAATGTTTAACTTCAATTGCTCAAGCTGAACTTGAAACAAAAACTATTAAAACAACATTTAATTATGTAAATTTTAAAACAGTTGAAGACAATGAAGAATTTACAATCGCAACAACAAGACCTGAATTACTACCTGCAATTGTATGTGTTTTTGTAAATCCATTAGATGAAAAACATAATCATTTAATTGGTAAAACAGCTCATATACCAGTTATAGATGTTAATGTACCTATTATGCCTGATGAAAAAGTAGCAATTGATAAAGGTACTGGTGTAGTTATGTGTTGTACTTTTGGTGATCAAACTGATATTGAATGGTGGAAAAAGTATAATTTACCACTTAAATATATATTTACTAATGATGGTAAAATAATTGATTCTGTACCTAATTATGGTGGATTAAAAATTAAAGAAGCTAGAAATAAAATAATAGAAGATTTACAAAATGGTGGATATATTTTTAAGATAGAAGAATTAGAACATGAAGTTCAAACACATGAAAGATGTGGTAAAGAAGTTGAATATTCTATTATGAAACAATGGTTTATTGATATCATGAATCATAAAGAAGATTTCATTAAAATAGGTAATGAAATTAAATGGTATCCTTCTCATATGCATAGTAGATATGATGAATGGGTAAATAATGTTGCTTGGGATTGGTGTATATCACGTCAAAGATATTTTGGTGTACCATTTCCCGTTTGGTATTGTAAAAATTGTTTAGAACCTATTTTCGCATCAATAGAAGATTTACCAGTTAATCCATTAGTTGATAAGCCAAAAATAGATAAGTGTCCAAAATGTGGATGTAGCGATTTTAATCCTGAAACTGATGTAATGGATACATGGGCTACTTCTTCTATAACGCCACTTATTAATATGAAATATGGTGAAAAAGATAATTATGAAAATATATTAAAACCAATGAGTTTAAGAACAAATGCTAGTGAAATAATAAGAACTTGGGATTTTTATACAATTGTTAAAAGTTACTATCATTTTGGTATTAAACCATGGAATAATGTTATGATATCTGGTTTTGTAATGGCTAATAAGGGCGAAAAAATAAGTAAATCTAAAGGTAATAGTAAAGTAGAACCATTAGAAATAATAAATGAATATTCAGCAGATGTTATAAGATATTGGGCTGCTTCAGGAAGATTAGGAACAGATATTGTATTTAGTGAAGAAACATTATTAAGAGGTAAAAAATTAATTAATAAGATTTGGAATGTTTCTAAATTTATTGAAATGCATTTAAGTGATTATGAAGATAAAGAATTTAATGATTTTGATTATATAGATAAATGGATTTTAGGTAAATTTAAAGAGATGGAACAAGGATTTATTAAATATTTAGATGAATATGAAATAGGTTTAGCTCTTAATCATTTAGAAAAATTCTTTTGGAATTTTTGTGATAACTATATAGAAATTGTAAAACATAAATTATATAGACCAGAAGAATTTGGAGAAAAATCAAGATATTCAGGACAGAAAGCTTGTTATATGATTTTATATAAACTATTGCAAAACTTTAGTGTATTCTTCCCATATATAACAGAAGAAATATATCAAGAATTATATCATGATAACAAATCAATTCATATTACTAAATTAGAAATGTTAAATAATGATTATAAAGAAGAAATCAAAAATGGTGACTTAATTATGGAAATAATAGCGCAAGCTCATGGGGAAAAAACAAGCAATAATGTTTCTATAAAAACTCCTATAAAAAATTTAAAATTAAAATTAAATAAAGAATTAAATGATGCCGTTATATCATCATTAAATGACTTTAAAGCTACATTGTTTATAGAAAACCTTGATATTGAAATAATAGATAAAGGATATGAGATTGATTTAATTGAACTTAATATGGATACTGAATAGTTTACAAAGTGTTTTAGATTTTATTCTAAAATGCTTTTTTAAGTTTATAAAAAATGATATAATTATAATGGTGGTAGTATGAAAAAAATAATAGTTTTATTATTAATGGGCTTAATAATAATAGGATTTGTTTTATTTATTAAAAAAGATAAAGAAATAGAAAAGATTTATATGATAGATTTAAGTAATTATGATGTAAATTCTATAGAAAAATATGCTTTAGAAAATAATTTAAAATTAAATATAAAAGAAATACATGATATAAATATAGAAAAAGGTAAATTTATAAGCCAAAGTATAAAAGAAGGACAAGAAATAAAAAAAGATGATAATTTAGAAATTACTTTTTCTTTAGGTATTGATAAAAAAATATATGAAGAATATAAAGTAAATGAATTAGGTAATATACCAGTTATGATGTATCATGGAATAAGAAATATGAAAAATGAAGAAACAGAATATACTGGTGGAAATATTGATTATGATGGTTATCAAAGAACTAGTGAAGCATTTAGACAAGATTTAGAATTTTATTATGAAAATGGTTATCGAATGATTAGATTAGCTGATTATATTGAAGGTAATATAGATGTAGAATTAGGTAAAAGCCCAGTTATTTTGACATTTGATGATGGTTTATCAAATAATATAAAAGTATTAGGATTAGATGAAAATGGCGATATAATCATAGATCCTAATTCTGCTGTTGGAATATTAGAAAGTTTTAAAGAAAAATACAAAGATTATAATGTAACTGCTACATTCTTTGTAAATGGCGGAATATTTAATCAATCAGAGTATAATGAAAAAATATTGAATTGGTTAATAGATAATGGTTATGA
>CAYNYX010000013.1:0-14563 GCA_964401535.1 uncultured Muribaculaceae bacterium
ACTAAATCCGCTTCTTTTAACGCTTGAATGACTTTAGGATTTACCAATACTTTATCTTTATAACAAACCTTTTTTATTTTACCTTCATATTCAGTTATATTATGTTCTCCAATTATTACTTTACCATCTTCCATATAACCAACCAATATTGCATTATCTTCAGTCAATGGTAAAACATGTCCTTTTAAATTTAAGACACTACTCAATACTTCAATTCCATCAGACATATTACCAGTAATTCTAGAAAGCGCTGTTAACATTAAATTCCCAACTGTATGATTATTTAAATCACTATTAGTTTTAAAACGATAATTTAGTAATTTTTCCATCAATTCATCTGTTTCAGATAAAGATGCTATAACTTTTCTTATATCACCAACAGCTGGAATATTAAATTCCTCTCTTAATTTACCTGTACTGCTCCCATCATCACATACTGACACAACCGCTGTTATATCAATAGGAAATTTTTTTAAGCCTACTAACAATGATGATAGACCTGATCCACCACCAAAAACAACTACTTTTTTGTTCATTTTTTTAATCCCCCGTCATAAGCCTTTTCTATGGCTTTTACTAAATCAATTAAATAATAAATAAAATGTTTATCTAACTTAATTATATCTAATGTTACAATTAATTGATTATATCTTGTTGAAAAGCGAAACATTCTTGATATTGCAGTAAGTTCGGAAAATAAAATATCTCCTCTTATTTTCTCTGTCATTTCTTTTGATAAAGTTACTTCAATGAAATTAGCGGTTTGTCTTATTTTATTGATATACAATTTTCGAGCCATTTTTTCAAACCATTCTTCATGCATATATATATTAAGAGTTTCATTTACACTACCAAAACGATCACTTATCTCTTCTTTAATCTTTAATAACTTTTCATATGAATCAATTTCATTAATTTTTTTATGTATAATTATTTTTAATTCTTCATCATCCACATAATCATTAGATATAACTGTTTCCACATCAACTAAAGGTAAAGAATTATCATGATTTTCTTCTTTTACTTCTATACCATTTATTCTATCCATTTCTTCCTTTAGCATCTGCATAAATAATTCTATACCAACCGAATCAATAAATCCGGATTGTTCACTTCCTAAAAAGTCTCCCGCTCCTCTTATTGATAAATCTCTCATAGCGATAGAAAAACCACTACCTAGTTCCGTGAAATCTTTAATTACTTTAAGACGTTTTGTTGCTATTTCTGATAATATTTTAGAATTGTCATACATTAAGTAACAATAAGCAATTCTTTCACTTCTACCGACTCTACCTCTAATTTGGTATAATTGTGATAATCCAAAATGATCTGCATCCATTATAATTAATGTATTTACATTAGGAATATCAATGCCTGTTTCTATTATAGTGGTACAAAGCAAAATATCATATTCCTTATTTATAAACTTAAGCATTACATTTTCTAAACTGGTTTTATCCATTTGACCATGAGCATATATTATATTTGCTTCAGGAACTAAATCTTTTATTTCCTGCATTTTTCTTTCCATATCAACTACATTATTATATAATACAAAAATTTGCCCATTCCTTGATAATTCTTTGTATATAGCATCCTTAATTACCTGCTTATTATAGGCAAGCACATAAGTTTGCACAGGATATCTATTTATAGGAGGAGTTTCGATTAATGATAAACTCCTTATTCCCGCCATTGTCATTTGCAATGTTCTAGGTATAGGGGTTGCTGATAAAGTTAATACATCAATATTGTTTTTATATTGTTTTATCTTTTCTTTATGTTTTACTCCAAATCTTTGTTCTTCATCTATGATTAATAAACCCAAATCTTTATATATAATATCTTCAGAAAGAATCCTATGAGTACCTATCAATATATCAATTTTTCCTTCTTTTAAATCTTTTAATACATTACTTACTTGTTTTTTAGTAACAAATCTATTTAATAATTTTATATTAACAGCATAATTACTAAATCTTTCTAATGCATTTTTATAATGTTGATTAGAAAGTATAGTAGTTGGACATAAAAACGCTACTTGTTTATTTGACATAATCGCTTTAAATATAGCTCGAAAAGCCACTTCTGTTTTGCCATATCCAACGTCACCACAAAGAAGTCTATCCATTGGTTTATTAGATTCCATATCTCGTTTTATTTCTTCAACAACTTTCAATTGATCGGCTGTTTCATTAAACGTAAATTCTTTCTCAAAATCATACTGTTCTTTAGTATCTTTGCTGAATGCATAACCTTTACTGGCTTCTCTAGATGCATATAATTTTAATAAATCTTCAGTAATATCTTCTATTTTTTTCTTAACTCTTAATTTGGTTTTTTCCCATTCACTACTATTTAAACTATTTATTTTAGGTGTTGCACATTCATTTGATGAATATTTGCTTATTAATTCTATTTTTTCAACAGGAATATATAACTTATCTCCACCTTTGTATTCTAATTGTAAATAATCTTTATTGAAACCATTTTTATTCAATGTTTTAATTCCCGTATATCTACCAATTCCATACATTGAATGTACAATATAATCTCCTAATTCTAATTTTGTTATATCTTTTATTTTGCTACCCATTTTAAAGTTAGTTTTATATTTAGTGTTATTATCTTGTTTATTAAATAATTCTTTTTCAGATATCACTATGTAATTATTAAATTCAAATCCCTGATATATTTTCTTGCAAATAAGATTTATTGATTCTTTTTTTATATTATTCTCATTTGTAATAACTATTTTTTTATTTTCCAAAAATTCTTCAATTTTATTTATTTTATATTTATCAGCAATACAAATAATCACTATTTTTTTATGTTTCAAATAATCATTAAGACGCTTGTTTATTTCATCTTTCTTATTAGTAAAATTAAGCAATTCTAATGAGTTATATTTTATAACATCATTATCTATTTTATCAAATGTTTCAAAGTACAAGTATTTATTGCTTTTTATATCGGAAAAATCCAACATATATTTATTATCTGTTGGGAGTTGCAAACTTAAATTATAATTATATATTTCTTCCTCTAGAAATTTGTCACTCGTTTTTATTTCACTATAATTGTCAAACACTACAATTGCATCATCTATGTAATCTAAAATAGATGAAACAGAAGTATATTTATATAAATTTTTTTGTTTCTTTTGTTCAAAATCCACATCTTTTGCACATAAAAATTCTGTATTAGGATTTATTTCAACACTTGTGACATCAGCAATTGTTCTTTGATTATCAACATCAAATGTTTTTATTGTATCTATTACATCTCCCCAAAATTCTATACGAATTGGATTATCATATCCGATTGGGAAAATATCCATAACAAATCCTCTTACACCCATTTCACCAGTTTTTGATATAATTGTTTCTTTTGTATATCCTAAATCAAATAGATCTAACACTAATTGTTTAATATCATAATCCATATTTGATTTTAGAACAATTTTCTTTTCCTTATATAATTTAGGTGATGGAAGAAACCTTCTATATCCCATTAAATTAGTAACAATTATTTTTTTGTTATTTTTAGTTAATTCATTCAAAGTTTCTAAACGTGATATTTTTAATTCTGGAGAGATTGCTAAAGCTTCACTTGTTAAAAAGTCATCCATTGGAAATAATAATACTTCATTTGTATAATTTTTTAATGATTGATATATGTTATTTGCTTCATATAAGGTGTTGGCAACAAATAAAATCGAATTATTTTTTTTAACGAACAAATTGTATACATATATAACACGAAGTTCTAAAGTTAAACCTACAATAGATGTGTTAATTTTATAATCATCAAAAATATTTTCATAATACTTCATTTTATTGCCTCCCTTCTAAAGCACAAAAGATACTTATTTAAAGTATCAATTAATTGTATTTTGACATTAATTTATCAAAAGAGTTGTTTAAATAAAAATCAATTATATCTGGCATTTTTTTGATTGCAGCATTGATGATTTCTAATTCTTCTAATTTCATTTTTCCAGTTACATAGTTTTTTGTATCTATCATTTTATCATTTGAAATTCCAATTTTTATTCTTTTATAATTATTAGTTTTTATATTTTCTTCAATATTTTTTAATCCATTATGTCCACCGCTTGATCCTTTAAATTTAATTTTTATTTTACCTACCGGTAGATCTAAATCATCATGAATTATTAATATATCATTTATATCAACTTTATAAAAGTCTATGTATTTTTTTATAACTTCTCCAGATAGATTCATATATTTTTGTGGTTTAAGTAATATTACCTTTTCATCATTAACATAAGTTTCACCATATAGACCATCATATTTTGATTTATTGATATCAACTTTTAATGCTGAAGCTAATTCATCTAAGACTAAAAAACCTATATTATGTCTCGTATTAATATATTCACTACCAGGATTTCCCAACCCTACTATTAATTTCATTATTATCACCTACTTAATTTTATGATAAGCATTATATATTTCACTTTTTGGAACTTGTCTATCGCGAGCAACTAATTTAATTGCCTCTTTAATTTCATATCCCTCTTTTATATATAGATTAATATGACTAGTAATTGTCAAGTTAGAGAAATTTCTCTCTTGTTTATCACCAGAAACTATTATAACAAATTCTCCTTTAGTGTCAACAAGTTGTCCTTTTATGTCATCTACTTTACCACGATAAATTTCTTCAAATTTCTTACTTATTTCCCGGGAAATTGCCACATCTCTATTTCCCAAAATGTTTGATATATCCTCTAGTGTATCTATTATACGGTGAGGAGATTCATAAAAAATCATTGTATGTTTTTGATTTTTTAACTCTTCTAATTCTTTTTGTCTTTTTGATTTTTTACTGTTCAAAAATCCATAGAAAATAAATGGCATGCAATCTAAACCAGAAGTTATGAGTGCTGGTATTAATGCTGTTGCACCTGGTATGGCTACAACATTATATCCATTTTCAATTGCGTATCTAGCTAAGACAAAACCAGGATCACTAATTACTGGTGTACCTCTATCTGTGACTAAACCAACTGAATAATTATTTTTTAAATATTCCAATAATTTATTTTTATTTTCTTCTTCATTATATTGATGATTTGCTATAAGCTTTTTTTTAATTTCAAAATGATTTAAAAGATTTCTTGTTACTCTCGTATCTTCAGAAAAAATAACTTCGACTTCTTTCATTATGTTAATTGCTCTTATAGTAATATCCTCCATATTTCCTATTGGAGTAGATATTAAATATAATGTTGGAGATCCATCATAACTTTTTTGTGACATTTTGCACCTTCTAACTAAAAAATTTTTGAATTTGTTTTGTATATTCACCATTCTCTTCATGTGTATATAATGGTGATAATATTTTTAAACCTGGTTTACCATTTTTTCTGCCTTCTATGAGTAGAATATTGGCATCACTATTTTTTTTAGGATATACTAATTGCATTTTTTTAGGTTCAATATTATTTTTTTTCATTTCTAGTATAATTTCCACTAATCTTTCCGGTCTATTAACAATACCAATTATTCCATTATTTTTCAATAATTTCCTGCTTATTTTGAATATTTGTTCTAAATTTAGTGTTTTTTCATGACGAGCTAATGTTTTATATTCACTGTCATTCAGATTTGATTTTTCATCAATTTTAAAAAAGGGTGGATTGCAAGTAATCAAATCAAAGATGTCTGTTTCTTGATTTTTACAATACTCATTTATATCATCATTTATTATTTTTATTCTATTTTCCATTTTGTTAATTTTAACAGTTTTTTGCGCTAAATTAAATATATCCGGTTGTATTTCTACACCAATTATTTGGGCATCAGTTTTTGTTGACAATATTAATGGAATCGGAGCATTACCACATCCAATATCTAATATTTTTTTTACTGATTTATTTATTGTTATAAAATTAGGTAATAATACTGAATCTAATGAAAAATTAAACGTTTCTGGAGATTGAACAATATAAAGATTTTTGTATCCTAATAAATAATTAATTACTTCCATTTTTGTCTAATTCTACTTCAACATTTCCAACATTTTCTATATTTACCGTATATTTCCTATTCATAATATCAACATTAGTAATGATTCCTTCTCCTTCTTTAATTTTAGTTCTTTTCCCTTGTGTTGGCAATCCAACTCGGCATTCACTATAACATTTATCTTCATATTTTAAACAACATAATAGTCTACCACAAACTCCGTTAATTTTATTAGGGTTTAATGATATATTTTGATTTTTAGCCATACCTATTGTTACTGAATCCATATCATTTAAGAACGTAGAACAGCACAAATTTCTTCCACATTGACCACAACCACCTATTTCTTTTGCCTTATCCCTAGCTCCTATTTGTCGCAATTCTATTCTTGTATGAAAAATTGCCGCTAAATCCTTTACTAAATCTCTGAAGTCAATTCTTTTGTCTGATAGAAATTTAAATATTAATTGTTCTCTATCAAATGTATATGTTGCTTCTGTTAGTTGCATATTTAAGCCATTCTTATCTACTATTTCCTTTGCTTTTACAAGCGCTTCCTTTGCATCTTTTAAATTATTTTTATGCGTATAATAATCTGATTTGGTTGCAATTCTGATTATTGGTTTTAATGGATTTTTAATCTTTTTCTCATCGATTTCTATAATATCAGTTTCTGCTTTTCCAAATTGTAAACCTTTTTCGGTTTCTACTATTACTGTAATTCCTTTTTTTAATTTATTTTCATTAGGTAAAAAGAAATATATTTGTCCTTTTTCTTTAAATGATATTCCTACTACTTCTATCATTATATGCCTCCTTCCATATCTATAACTAGTTTATCTAACAAAAGAGAAGTATTAGCATTCAATAAAACTTTTTCTTTTGCTTCCACTATTTTATTTATTTTCATGATAATGCTTGTACTATCATTCTTTTCAATAATTTTACTCATTTCGTTTTCTTTATTTTTAAAAATTTCTATATTGTGATGGCACATCATATTCAATATATCTTTATAATATAATATAAAAATTGTAAATGCATATACCATCTCATTTCTATTGGTAAATTTTTTATGAAATAACATAGTTGTCTCTAACAATATATCTTTACCCTTCTTCTCATATTGATTAATAAAATTCAATGCTGCCTCTGTCATATCAAAATAATCAGAAGAAGAATATAGATCAATTTCTTCTTGTGTGGTTGATATTAATAATGCTATAAAGGTTTGTGCATCTTGTTTATATTCATTCTTTTCATTGTCAGTGATTTTATTTAATGCAATTATTTGACAACGTGATGTTATTGTATCTAACAATTGATATTTATTATCGACTATTAGTATTGCAACTATGTTATCTTCTGGTTCTTCTAGAAATTTTAAAATTGAATTTGCGCTATTTGGATTTAAACATTCTGCGTGATTGATTATATAAACTTTTTTTGAGCTCATTATAGCTTTTTTGTTAAATTCTTCTTGTAATTCCATTAATTGTTCTTTTTTTATCCATAATCCATCAGGTTCTATTATTTTGACTTCAGTAAAAACATTATTATCTATATTTTCACATTGATTACATTTTGTACATTTACTATTATTTACATAATTATTTGGACACAATAAATATTTTGCAAATGATTTTGCAAAATCAAGAACTTTAGGATAACCATTTGATATAAAAAGATATGCGTGTGATATTTTCTTTTTTTCCACCGAATTTTTCAGTATTTTGTATGGTATTTCCTGATTTTCTTTATAATCATCTAACATAATTCACCTTCTTAATATGCAATTAATAGTATTACGACAAAAGCCAATAAAGATGGTGCGCCTAATATAGTAATAGTACCTATTGTATAGAAATTTAATGGTATTATTATTTGTAACGATGATGCAATTAAATTAAAACTATACACTAAAAATATACTTACTAACACTCTCTTTAATATTTTCCTAATTTTTTTAAACATATGTCACCTCAGTATAAGCTTATGAAGTGTACAAATACTTATGATGATATTTTTTTTCTATCTTGCAATGCTGTTTCTAATGTTAAAGCATCTATATAGTCTATATCCGCACCTATTGGTATGCCATGTGCTATTTTTGATACAACAACATTCGTATTGCTTAAAGTTTTTTGTATATATAATGCCGTTGTTTCTCCTTCAATACTTGGTTTTACAGCTATTATTACTTCCTCTATTTTATTTAATTTTATTTGTTTAAATAAATGATCTAAATCAATATCTTCTGGTCCTATTCCTTCTAATGGTGAAATTAGCCCATCTAATACATAATATAATCCATTGTAAGTACCCATTTTTTCAAACAATATTACATTCTTTGGTTCTTGAACAACACATATTGTCGTTTTATCTCTATCGGGATTTGAACAAATCTCACATATTTCATTTTCTGTTAAGCTATTACATTCTTTACATTTTTTAATTTTCGTTTTTATATCTAATAAAGACTTAGAAAACAAGTCTGTTATATTATTATCCAATTGTAATGATGCTAAAGCGAGTCTTTCGGCAGATTTTTCACCAATTCCTGGAAGTTTTTTATAACATTCTATTAGATTTCTTATTGAAGTTGGATAGTTCATTAGAATAATCCTGGCATTCCTTGTGAAAATTTGCCCATCTTTTGTTCAGTTTCATTATCAATTTGTTTCATTGCATCATTTATCGCAATTTGTATCATATCTTGTAACATGTCTTTGTCATCTATTTCTTTTAACTCTTCTTCAATTGTGATTTTTTCTACTTCTTTTGTCCCCTTTACATAAGCTGTTACAATTGACGATTTGCCAATAAATGTTTTTTTATCTATTTCTTCCTTTTCTATCATCATATCTTTTTGCATTTTTTGTGCTTGTTTCATTAGTGCTTGAATATTCATATATTTACCTCTTTCCTTATTAATTATATTCTATGATTTCACCAAACAAATTATCTATATCATTCTTTTCTGATTCTTTTGTAAATATTTGTCCTTTTAAATCTTTTTCATCAATCATTACATATTTTTTTGTTTTAGAATTATATTCATCTTTTATTTTATCCCATTCATTACCTGCTACAGCAATAATGTTATAATCTATACTAAGAAGTTCATTAAACATTTTTTCTATTATATCTATATGCTTATTAAATTCATCAGCCATTTTATCTTTTTCATATACAAAAATCAAATTGGTATTATTTGCCGCTTTTATTTTACCATCTAATACAATAGAAATATATTCGCCATAAGATGTTGTAAACATCATTTCGTGTAAATTATCTATTTTTGCTTTTACTTCAGTTATTATCTTCTTATTTAAATCACATAATGTGTTGTTTATTCTTATTAATTTAAGTTGATTCATCAATGTATCATCAATATTATGTTCTTTTTTATTAGATTTTTTTGCAATATTTATTTTTTTTGGCGGTTCTATTTGTGTAGATTTTACACTTGAAATTTCATTTTTTGTATCATTTTTATAACTAATTATTTTTATAAACAATAATTCTAATATTAACCTAGAGTTATTTGAATTTTTCATTTTATATATAGAATCGTTCAACAACACAATTATGTCATATAATGTATTATTATCTAATCGACATTTAAATTCAATATATAACGAATTATCCACATTTTCTTCCTTTGTTTCTATATTTTGTATTAACAAAATATTTTTCAAAAACAATATAATTTCTTCTGTAACTTTTATCAAGTTTTTACCTTTATTATCATAATCATCAATTTCGTTTAATATTTTTTCAAGATTTCCTTCATATATGCTTTGTATCATTTGTTTTAATTGATATTGTGTCAACGTTCCATTTATATTATGAATATCTTCTTCAGTTACATTTTCATCGGAATATGCAATAACTTGATCAAGAATACTTATTGCGTCACGTAATCCACCATCTGATAATCTAGCTATTTCTTTTATTGCATTTTCATTAATAGTTATTTTTTCTTCCTTTACAATTTTAGATAATAATTCACATATTTTGTCATTACTTATCTTTTTAAAATCAAATCGTTGACATCTTGATAATATTGTTGATGGAATTTTGTGAGCTTCTGTGGTTGCTAAAATAAAAATCGCATGTTGTGGGGGTTCTTCCAAAGTTTTTAATAAAGCATTAAATGCCCCGATTGTTAGCATATGAACTTCATCAATAATGTAAACTTTATATTTACTAATTGAAGGTACTAAATTGATTTTTTCCCTTAATTCTCTTATTTCATCCACACCGTTATTAGATGCTGCATCTATTTCAATAATATCCATATTATTTATTTGCATACATGATGTACACTTGTTACAAGGTGTTGCATCATTTAAATTTTCACAATTAATTGTTTTTGCAAATATTTTAGCAATACTTGTTTTTCCTGTTCCTCTTGGTCCGGTGAACAAATATGCATGTGATATTTTATTGTTTTTTATAGAATTAATTAATATTCTTGTAATTACATCCTGTCCATATACATCTTCAAATGATTTTGGCCTATATTTTCTATATAATGCTTGATACATTGTCTCACCTTCTCTTAATTATTATACCATATAAATAAAAGGAAATTGTTTTTATTTCCTTTTTTCGTCAAAAAAATTTTTGAGTAATTTTTGAATTTGTTGTTGATAGATTTCATTTTCTATCTGCACTTTTTTTATATTCATTTTATTTATTCTATCTTTTTCTATTAGTTCATATTTGTTGTTTGCTACTAAATAAAATATCTTATCAATTCGCGATTGTGTTATTGCTCCCATACACATTAAGCATGGTTCCATTGTAATATATATTGTGCATCCGTCAAGATGCCAACTTTTCTTTTTTTTACAGGCTTTTTCGAGAGCTATTATTTCTGCATGTTTGGTTATTATATTGGTTTTTTCCTTTTTATTATGTCCTTTTGCTATTATTTTATTATTTTCTACTATTAGTGCTGCAACAGGAACATCGTTTGATTTTAAGCTTTTTTTAGCTTCTTTTATTAATTCTATTATATATTTATCCATATTATCACCTTAACCAAATAAAAAGCACACACATTTAGAGGATCTTAAGGCTGCTATTTTCCAATTCTGACCTGTTTCAAACATAAATGTTGTGCAATATAAATATACATTACTTTTATTTTTTTATCAAGTCTATTCTTATGTTCCACGTGGAACATTGTTTTCTTTTCTGTTTTTATTTAATTTATATACATTATTTTTATTACTTATTCTTACTTTTATCAAATTTATTCCTATGTTCCACGTGGAACATTGTTTTCTTTTCCATTTTTATTCAATCTATATTCATTATTTTTGTTACTTATTCTTACTTTTATCAAATTTATTCTTATGTTCCACGTGGAACATTGTTTTCTTTTCTATTCTTATTCAATTTATGTGCATTATTTTTGTTATCTATTCCTACTTTTATCAAATTTATTCTCATGTTCCACGTGGAACATTGCTTTCTTTTCCATTTTTATTCAATCTATATACATTACTTTTATTATTTATTCCTACTTTTATCAAATTTATTTTTATGTTCCACGTGGAACATAAAAAAGAAGAACTTATTCAGTTTCTTCTATTTCTTGTATTTCTTCTTGATTCATAACTACTGCAACAGTACTTACCATTTGATTATCTTTTAAATTAATTAACCTTACTCCTTGAGCAACTCTTCCTGTTGCGGATATTTGCCCTATTGATAATCTTATAATTATTCCATTATTAGTTATTATCATCAGATCTTCATTACTATCCACAATTTTAAATGCTACTATATTGCCATTCTTTTCTGTTATATTTAATGCTTTAACGCCCTTGCTTCCACGATGAGTTTCTCTATATTCGTTTACACTAGTACGCTTTCCATATCCTTTTTCAGTAACAACTAAAACCTGTTGGTCGTCATTAGTTACTTCACATCCAACACAAATACCAGTTCCAACATCTATTCCTTTAACTCCAGATGCGGTTCTTCCCATAATTCTTATCTCGTTTTCATTAAATCTAACCATTCGACCATTAGATGAACCTATCATTACTTTTTTGTTACCATCAGTTTTCTTTGCTGAGATTAATTTATCATTTTCTTTAAGATTAATAGCTATTTTTCCATTATTTCTTATACTATCAAACTCAGAAATATTAGTTCTTTTGATTAAACCATTTTGTGTACAAAATACAATAAACTTATTTTGTTCTTCCTTCTCAACTTTTAACATGACAGTTACTTTTTCTTCTTTTTCTATTGGTAATAAATTTATTATTGGCAATCCTTTTGATTGTCGATTGAATTCTGGAACTTCATATCCCTTTATTCTATACACTTTTCCTTTATCTGTGAAAAATAATATGTAATCATGTGTTTTCATGTAAATTAAATGTTCAGCAAAATCTTCTTCATTCGTTGACATTCCTTTTATACCTACTCCACCCCTATTTTGTGTTTTATAGGTTTCTGAATCAATCCTTTTTACATACCCTTTATTTGTTAAAGTTATTATAACATTATCATTTGGTATCAATGATTCATCTTCAATGTAATCTATTGCTGTCATATCAATTGTTGTTCTTCTATCATCACCATACTTATTTTTAATTTCACTTAATTCGGCTTTAATAATATCCAAAACACGTTGTTCTGATGCCAAAATAGATTTTAGATCCTTAATTTTTTCTAATAATTCATTTAATTCGGCTTCTACTTTGTCTTTTTCTAATCCTGTAAGCTTTCTTAATTTCATTTCTAAGATTGCTTCTGATTGTATATCATCCAAATCATATTTCAAATTTAGTTGTTCTTTTGCTATTGCATCGGTTTTTGATGCTTTAATTATTTTTATAACATCATCAATATTATCTAAAGCAATCTTTAATCCTTCAAGAATATGAACTCTTTTTTCTGCTTTATCTAAATCAAATTTTGTTCTTCTAATAATTATTTCTTTTTGATAATCAATGTATTTAGAAATTATATCTTTAAGACCTAATGTTTTTGGAACACCATTATCTAACATTAATAAAATTATTCCATAATTTGTTTGAAATTGTGTATGTTTATATAAATTATTCAACACAACTTGTGCATTTGCATCTCTTTTAAGTGTAATAGTAATTTTTATACCTTCTTTTAAATCAGTATGATAATCAGCTATTCCATCTATTATCTTATTATGAACTAATTCGGCTACTTTATTTTTTAATTCCATAGTATTAACTCCATATGGAACTTCATCAATAATGATATAATTTTTACCATCTTTTTCTTCTATTGTTGCCTTACTTCTTATTGTGATAGAGCCTCTTCCTGTTTCATATGCCTTTTTAATTCCACTATTTCCCAAAATTATTCCACCCGTTGGAAAATCAGGACCTTTTATATATTCCATTAATCCCAATGTATCAATTTCAGGATTATCTATATATGCTATACAACCATCAATAATTTCACTCAAATTGTGTGGCGGTATATTTGTTGCCATACCAACAGCTATTCCCATTGTACCATTTACTAATATATTTGGAAATCTTGATGGTAAAATGGCGGGTTCTTTCTCTGATTCATCAAAATTAGGTAAAAAATTTACTGTATCTTTATTAATATCCCTTAACAATTCCAAAGAAATTTTAGATAATCTTGATTCGGTATAACGCATTGCAGCTGCCCCGTATCCTTCAATATTACCAAAGTTGCCATGGCCATCAACTAACATATATCGATAATTAAAATCTTGAGCCATACGAACCATTGCTTCATATATACTTGAATCACCATGTGGATGATATTTACCCATTACATCTCCGACAATTCTAGCACTCTTTCTATATGGTTTTTCATATGTATTCTTTTCTTTATACATAGAATACAATATTCTTCTTTGAACTGGTTTTAAACCATCTCTTATATCCGGTATTGCTCTATCTTGAATTATGTATTTAGAATATCTTCCAAATCTCTCTCCCATAATTTCTTCCAAAGCATAATCATATATTTTTTTTATTATATCATTCATACATTTCACCATAAAAATTATAACATATAAAAAAAGAAAACTCCATATTTATAATGGTTAGATAAATGATTTTACTAATTTATTTATAAAAAAAATAGTACTTAGTACTATTTAGTTTCTTTTTTTACAGTTGTTTTCTTTGCTACAGTTTTAGTAGTTGTAGTCTTTTTTGCTGTTGCTGGTTTCTTTTCTACTGCAGACTTTTCTACCTTTTTTGTAGTTGTTTTTGCTACCTTTTCTGTAGCTGGTTTTACTTCTTTAGTAGTCTTCTTCTCTAAAACTAATTTAGCTGGTTTATATTCTTTACCATCTAAAGATTCTTTAGCTATAACTACCATATCACTAAATGCTTTTGGATTATCTATAGCTAATTCTGATAACATCTTTCTATTTACCAATAAACCTGCTTTATTTAATCCACTTATGAATTTAGAATAACTTATTTCATTTTCCCTACATGCAGCGTTTATTCTAGTAATCCATAATTTTCTAAAATCTCTTTTCTTTTGTCTTCTATCTCTATAAGCAT
>CAYNYX010000014.1:0-8723 GCA_964401535.1 uncultured Muribaculaceae bacterium
TTGAGGGATTTAATAATACATTACCTTTAACTGGTGCTATATTAACTAAATTAGATGGTGATACTAAAGGTGGTGTTGCTTTATCTATTAGACAACTAACTAACATACCTATTAAATTTGTAGGTGTTAGTGAAAAAATGGATGGTTTAGAAGCTTTTTATCCAGATAGAATGGCTACTCGTATTTTAGGTATGGGTGACCTTATGACAATGATAGAAAAAGCTGAAGCTGTTATTGATAAAGATGAAGCAACAGATTTAGCTAAAAAACTTAATAAAGGTAAATTTGATTTAGAAGATTTTTTAAGTCAATTAAAACAAATTAAAAAATTAGGTCCTTTAGAAGGTTTACTTAAAATGATACCTGGTGTTAAAAAAATGGGTTTAGATAATGTTAAAATAAATCCAAAAGATATGGCTCATATAGAAGCAATAATTTTATCTATGACAAAAGAAGAGAGAAGAAATCCAGATATTATTAAAGCTTCTAGAAAGATAAGAATTGCTAAAGGTAGTGGAAGAACAGTAGAAGAAGTTAATAGATTGTTAAAACAATTTGAACAAATGAAAGTAATGATGAAACAATTTAAAAATGGAAATATGAAGTTTCCAATGTGAAATAGTGATATTTCACTTTTCTTTTGCTAAAAAATAGTTGAATGTATATTCTAAACTTAAAAACCTACATATTATAGAATAGATAAGGAGGTAACTTATGTTTAATAGAGGTTGTTGCTCTAGACAAGGTTTTGGTTTTGGATTTGGTGGAAATACAGGATGTAATAGTCAACAAATGGAAGCACCTGTTACTGAACCAGTAATAACTAAATGTATAGAAAAGGAATTCTATCATGAAGTGCCACATTGCTGCCCAATACATACTCATGTTGTAAATAAACATATATATACTCATACATATACTCCACAATATACATGTGATGAAGAAAATGTTGTAATCAACAATGATTGTGGAAATTGTGGTGGTTTTTAAACAGATCTTAGATCTGTTTTTATATAACGATTAATTTTTAAAAAAGTTGCTTATTTAATTAAAATGTTGTATTATTATTATAGGTGATAGGATGAATAAAAGAAGAAGAATTAAAAGATCAGTGTTAGGTAAAACATGTTTTTTTATACTATTAATAGTTATTATTATATGTGTAGTAAATTCATTTAAAAAAGAAAAAGAACCAGAAATAAAACCTGAAGAAAAAATAGTTTATTTAAATAAAATTAAAAATAATATATATAATGTAAATGAAGATGTAGAAAAATTAATAATTGAATATATGGATTTATATTATAAATCTATTAGTGAATTAGAAGAAAATGATATGATGAATTTATTTAATGATTATGAACAGGGTTATATAAATCAAACTGCTTTAAATTTACTCATAGATACTAGAAAATTATATAAATATGATATGAAAATGAAAGATGTAAAATATGATATAACTTATACTTCATATAAAGAAGAAGATGGATTATATACAGTAGAATTTGATGAAGATAGTGTTGTAAATTTTAATTTTATGAAAGATATTAAATCTAAAGCTTCTGGTATTGAAAATAAAATGGTTATTAAAAAGATAAATGATTCTTATAAAATAATATCTTATGAAAAAGTTCAAGATTTTTATAATATGATAAATAAAACTTATCAAAAAGATGATTCAAAAGATAATGAAACAATTAAAAAAGAATTAGATAAAATGAAAAATGATTTCATTACAGAAATCAATGATTTAATAGATAGTAATATAAAGAAGTATACTAATTATAAAGAAGGTAAGGATAAAATAACACTAACATGTGATAACTCATATAATCGTGATAAAGCTCTTAATTATGCATTAGAATATTCAAGGGAAAGAAATGATGAATGGACAAATTATAATGAGTTAGGTGGTAATTGTCAAAATTATGCTTCACAAGTTTTATATGCTGGTGGTATTCCTATGGATACTATTGGTAATATAGCTTTACAATGGAAACATTATAATTCTATTGTGGATACAAGTAATAATGAAAAAGGTAGATCTTATTCATGGACAGGGACAACTAATTTTTATGAATATGCTAGATATAATGATGGATATGGATTATGTGCTAAAACAAATGTAAATCCATATTATATGGAAGCAGGCGATATAGCACAGGTTGGTTATAATTCTAGTTGGGGTCATACAGTTGTAGTAATTGGTAATATAAAAAATGAAGAAAATGAAATAATAGATTTACTTATTAATTCAAATTCCATTGATTTAGAAAATTATCCTTTATCAGCTTATACATATCCAAATAGAAGATTTATTAAAATAATAGGATGGAATAATTAAAAAATAGAGGAGTGATCCTCTATTTTACATATACTGCATAATATTCTTCATAAGTAATATTATTTTCATAAACAATTTTAGCAGCATCAATACCAATATATCGATAGTGCCATGGTTCAAACATATAACCAGTAATATATTCTTTACCTTGTGGATATCTTAAAATAAAACCATATTTATAAGAATTATTTAATAACCATTCATATTCTTTAGTATTTTCAAAATGAAAACTAGCAGAAGATGTATTTATATCAGTTGCAAATCCTGTTTGATGTTCAGAATGACCAGGTCTTGCAGAATGAGTATCAGCTTCTTTAACACTTTCATTTTTAACATATCGATTATAAATTCTATTTTGAGTTTCATAACTTCTATAAGAAGAAGTATTGTAAATTTTAATGTTATCTTTTTTAGCAGCATCGACCATTTCTTTAAAATGTTCATAAGCTTCTTTTTCCATAGTCCAATCAGCTCTAGAATATTTAGTATCCATTTTAACCAAATTAGGTTTATAGGTATTATCTAATTTGGTATATTTATTAACTAACATTAATATACCATCATCTACATTAGTATTAGATACATCAGTATAAAATTCATGATCTATATTGGCATTAACACATTTGATAGCTTCTTCAACATCAACATCTTTAGATTCTTTATAAGCAATATATCTTTCAAGATTTGAATCAAGATAATATTTAGAACTTTCAAATATATTGACAACCTTTTCAGGTTCTTTTTTATTTACCGGAATAGTATCATCTTCTTTCCTTGTTGAATTAAATTCACAACCGGCTATTCCAAATAATATAATAATTAAAACTAACAACTTTTTCATTTTTTACTCCATATAATAAGCGTAGTATTCATCATAAGTTAAACCACTTTCAAATACTTTGCTTGCTAAATCCTTTCCTACATATCGATAATGCCATGGTTCATATGAATAACCAGTAATATGTTCTTTTCCTTCTGGATATCTTAAAATAAAACCATATTTATGAGCATTTTTTATTAACCAATCATATTCAGGACTATTTTGAAATGTCGACATAGTTGAATATTTTGGTGTGAAGATATCTAATGCTAAACCTGTTTGATGTTCTGAGAAACCAGGTCTTGCGGCATAATTATCAGCATATTCAAGCCCACCACTATCTTTTTTTTCTTGGTATATATCAATTTGTAATTGATTAGTTCTATAACCAGAATTAATGATTAATTTTAATCCTTCACCATCAGCTACTTTACTCATTTCTTTATAGTTTTCATAAACTTCTTTCATTATTTTATGACTACCATAAGAATACCAATTACTTATATTAGTTAAAAGATCTTCTTCTGTTAACATTTCATCATAATCATCAGGTAAACTATGAAATTTATTTACTAACATAGTAGTTTTATTTGATATATCAGTAGTTTTAGTATTAGTGTACCATTCTTTATCAGAACCTACATTTATTATAGAAATTATATTATCAAAAGATTTATCTTTATTTGAATTATAATATTCTATATATTTATCTATGTTTTTCCATAAAAAATATTTTTGTTTTAAGATATTTATTATTTCTTCATTATAATCAATTTTTAAAAGATATTCTTTCTTTTCAGTATCCAATGTTACAAAATAATCTATATTATCTTTAGAATAACCTAATTCTTTAAATTTATATTCATAACTGTTTATATATTTTATGTATTTTATTGATACAACTCCACCAATTATTAAGATAAAAATACTTATTAATAAAATAATACCTCTTTTGTTTAATTTCCTTTTGTGTTTCAATTTAATCACCTAGTATAATTATACTATTTATTAAAATTAAAACCAAGTAAAAAATTATATTTTATTCTTTTTACAATATTTTGACATATTATTTATTAGAGGTGTATATGAAAAAGATAATTGTTGTATTAAGTATTATATTATGTTTAGGTATTAGAAATGTTAAAGCTCAAGAAATAGATTTAGCTGGTAATGCTAAATCAGCTATTTTAATAGAATCATCGACAGGAACAATATTATATGAAAAAAATTCTCATGAAAAATTACATCCTGCATCAATGACTAAAATGATGAGTATGTTACTTATTATTGAAGCTATTGAAAAAGAAGTTATATCATGGGATGATATTGTTACTGTATCTAAGAATGCATCAGATATGGGTGGTTCTCAAATTTTACTAGAAATAGGAGAACAAATGAGTGTTAGAGATTTATTTAAAGGTATTGCTGTTGCTAGTGGAAATGATGCTGTTGTAGCAATGGCCGAAAAATTGGCTGGAACGGAACAAGTATTTGTTTCTATGATGAATAATAGAGCTAAAGAATTAGGATTAAAAGACACTCATTTTTCTAATAGTCATGGATTAGATAGTAGTGATCATTATTCATCTGCTTATGATATGAGTTTAATTGCCAAGGAGTTAGTTAAACATGAAGTTGTTTTAGAATATACTTCTATTTATGAAGATTATTTAAGAAAAGATACTGATAGAAAATTTTGGTTAGTTAATACTAATAAATTAGTAAGATTTTATAGTGGTGTTGATGGACTTAAAACTGGTTATACTGCATTATCTGGTCATTGTTTAACCGCAACAGCTAAAAAAAATAATATGCGTATTATAGCAGTTGTTATGGGAGAAAAAGATAGTGTAACAAGAAATAGTGAAGTTTCTTCTATGTTAGACTATGGTTTCGCAACATATAATATTGAACAAGTTTTATCTAAAAATAGTGATATAGGTAATATATATATTGAAAATGGTAAACAAGAATATGTGAAATTAGTTCCCTTAGAAGATGTAACAATATTATATAAAAAGAATGATTTAAAACCAACAACGACTTATGAAGTTGTTCTTGATAAGGTTAAAGCTCCAATAAAAATAGGTGATATAGTTGGTAAATTATTAATTAAAGATAATAGTAATATCATAAGAAATGTAGATATAACTATAGAACAAAATATAAACAAAGCTAATATATTTGAATTATATTTAAGATATTTAAAAGAGATTATAATTGGGAAATTATAATTTCTTTTAATATTTATTTTGTTTTATTTTATAATATGTTATAATATTTATATCAATTAAATACATCATTGGGGGGATTTTGATGGGTTCATTAGAAAGAATATACATAATAGATACTATTCCTATAGAAAAAGTATGGGGTAAAAGCATCAATGGGAAAAGAATTGGTGAAATAATTAAATTAGGAGTTAGTAAAAATATATCTAGTAAATTAATTAGTTCAAAACGAGAAGTATTTGATTTATATAAAATATATAATAGTGTTGATAAAAATATATTCTTTGGTAATAATTTAAAAGAATCAATATTTCCTTATACAATTAAAAAAATTAATTCAGTAAAAAGATTATCATTACAAGTACATCCTAAACCAAATATAGAATCATGGTATTTTTGTAATAAAGAAAAAGCTAGAATTTTAGTTGGTTTTAATCAAAATTTAAGTCATGAAAATATAGATTTTAATTTAATACCACAAAAATGTAATGAAATAGAAGTAGAAAAAGGTAATTTTATAACTATTAATTCAGGAATAATTCATTCCGTTTTGGAAGGTAATGAAATTATAGAAGTAAAAGATAATAGCGATATTATTTATAGATGTTTTGATTGGGATAATAATAGAAAATTAGATATAGAACAATTTAATAAACATGCTTATTTAGAAACAACTGAAACATCTAATCTTGTAATAAAAGATTTTAAACAATTTATATCAAGAAACTATGCAATAAATAAAATAAATGTAGATAAGATGATGGAATTTGAAAGTGGTAATAGTAACGTTGTATTAACAATATTAGATGGACAAGGTATTATTGAAAGTAATAATAAATGTATAAATATAAGAAAAGATATTACTTTATTTATATTACCAAATACTTATTTTAAAATATATGGTAATGTCGAATTATTATTAATAGAGTATTCTAAAGAATTAGAAGATATAAACGAAAAAAGTAAACAAATGATTAAAAAAAGATTATAAAATAATAAAAATATAAACTTTTTTTTTGGTTAAATAATTGTTATTTATTTGCTTATATGGTATCATGAATATGGAGGAATTACTATGGAAATGTACATACCAGATATATATCAAAAAAGTATCTATGCAATAGATTATGATAAATTAATTAAAAGAGGAATAAAATGTATTCTATTTGATTTAGATAATACTTTAGTACCTCCTAATATAAAATTACCAAATAAAAAGTTACAAGAATTTATTCAAGAATTAAAAAATAAAGGACTTATTTGTATTATATTTTCGAATAATAATCAAAAAAGAATAGATCCTTTTTTAGAAATATTAAAAATAGATGGTTATTCTAAAGTACATAAACCATTTAAGAAAAAATTAGTAGAAGTTATGAATGCAAATAATTTAAGAATAAATGAAGTAGCACTAATAGGCGATCAATTATTAACCGATATTTATAGTGGAAATAATGTTGGTATTACAACTATTTTAGTAAATCCAGTTAGTAAAAATGAATTAATATTTACTAAATTAAATAGAAATAAAGAAAGAAAAATTATGAAAAAATTAAGAGATAGAGATTTATTTTTAGTAGGTAGATATTATGAATAAATGTATAGGATGTGGAGCTTCTTTACAAGATACTGATTTAAATAAAGAAGGTTATATAAAAGATATAACTAAGAATTTATGTGAAAGATGTTTTAGAATTAAAAATTATGGTGATTATAAAAATATATCTAAAGAAAATAGTGAATTCACAGAAATATTAAAACAAATAAATAATACAAATGATTTAGTTATGCTTGTTACTGATGTATTTCATTTAGATATTGATTATATATGTAATTATATTAATAATCCATTATTACTTGTTATAACTAAAAGAGATATATTACCTAGATCAATGAATGAAAATAGACTTTTAAATTATATTGAAAATAAAAATATTGTTGATAAAATAATAGTAAGTAGTTTTAAAAATTATAATTTGGATGATTTATTTAGTAAAATAAAACAATATAAAAAAAGTAATAATATTTATGTAGTAGGATATACTAATTCAGGTAAATCAACTTTAATAAATAAAATATTATATAATTATAGTGATAATAAAACAGAAATTACAACTAGTTTATTACCATCTACTACATTAAATACAATAAATATAAAAGTTTTAGATGATTTAAATATAATAGATACACCAGGTTTAATAAAAGATAATGATTTATCTAGTTCTACTGATTTAGAACTATTAAAAAAAATCATTCCTAAAAAAGAGATAAAACCAATTACTTATCAAGTTAAAAATAAACAATATATTTTAATTGATAATATTTTAAAATTAGAAGTAGAAAATATTGATATGACATTTTATATTTCTAATATCTTAAAAGTAGAAAGATATTATAAAGATAATATTAGATTAAATAAATATGAATTAAAAGAAATAAAAATAAATAAAAATGAAGATTTAATTATAGAAGGTTTAGGTTTTATTAAATTTAATAAACCAACAGTTATAAAATATAGAATCATCGATAATGTTAATGTATATACTAGAAAAGCCTTATAATTTGACAAAATCATTTATGTTTGATATTATAACTATCAATTTAAGGGGGTAGTATAATGAATAAATATATAATTGAATTAATCAAAAATAGTAGTAAAGATGAAGGTAAATGTATCAATGAATTAATAAATAATGGAATGATTACTATAAATGATGTAGCAAGAGAAACATTATTAAGTTATGATATTGATATTGCGATTAATGCTTCTAATTATGTAAAAAATATCAATCGACAAGAAATAGAAAGATATGTTATTAAAACTTTTCCAGCTCTTGATATGTATAAGTATGCGAAAAAAGTTTTTAATGCATCTTTAAATGATTTAGGTAATGCAGTAATTGATAGTGGTGATATTGAAGCTTTATGGTTATTTGCTCATAATATTGATGAATTAGAGGAATATGGTATTTCTAGACTTGAGAATAATGATACAATAGAAAATAAACCATTTAGTAAAATAAAACCTAAAAGAATAAGTAAAAGTTCAAATGAAAATATTTTAATGAAATTGATAGATGAAAATAATTATATATCAATTATAAAATATCGAGAATATTTTGAAGATTTATTAAAATTTGAAGAAAATT
This sequence comes from uncultured Muribaculaceae bacterium, assembly GCA_964401535.1. Taxonomy (GTDB): domain Bacteria; phylum Bacillota_I; class Bacilli_A; order RF39; family UBA660; genus CAYNYX01. The sequence goes on from CAYNYX010000014.1 coordinate 8,545, forward strand.
TTGTAAAAACAAAGAAAAAAGTAAACTAAGTTAAAAAATAACTTAGTTTTTAGTTAAAAAAATTGATTTTGACTTTTGACATAACAAATGTTATAATACTAACATAGAGGTTGATTGATATGAATAATAGTGGTAAAGCGAATGTAAAACAAATAATACTTATTATTTTAATGATTATA
>CAYNYX010000014.1:8733-13939 GCA_964401535.1 uncultured Muribaculaceae bacterium
GTGGTACTTAAAATAAAAGATAACAATAAAAAACAAGATATAGATAATGATAAACCAATTGTTAAAGATAACAATAATTATGTAGAATTAGTAAATTTAACTGAAGAATTAAAAAAATTTAAAGAAATTAAATATAATGAGAAAACAGTTATTGAAGATGTTACATTATATGGGTTAGAGTCTTTAAAAATAAACAAAATAGCTATTGAAAATGGTAAAATAAAGTATTATGCTGAAGATGATAAAGTATATATAGATAATAGTTTATCTTCTTATACAGCTAAATATATAGAATATACAAATCATTGTGATAAATATTCTGAAATATTGGTTTCAACAAGTAATGGACTTTATTATTTTAATACGAATGGTGATCCTGAAATAATTGATGAAGAAGCTAAAAAGACTTATTATGGCGATAAAAAAGAGTTTGCTGATTACATAATAAAAGATAATAACTTAAGTTTAAATTATACGAGAGTGTCAAGTTCAAGTAAAGCAACAGGAATAAGTACTGTAAAACATGTAGATGGCAAAGATACATGTTCATATAATTATTTAATTGTTAATTCTAGTAATGGCCCTTTAATTTTAAATTATACAAAAGAAAAGAAAAATGGTTTAAATATAATTAGTTCTTTAAAAGTAGGAGATATTTTATATAATAATATTGATTATATATCATATCTAAATAAAGGAGAATATCCACTATATTTTAATTATGATTTAAGTATTAAAAATAGTGAAAATGAAGTTATAAAAGATATTGAAGAAAATAAAATAACAGTTGATAAAATATTTAGTACTAAAGACGCATATTATATAGTAAGTAACAATAAAAATGTTTATAAATTATTATTTAGTGATCCTAAAATAGTTTTAGAAAAACATAATACAAAAGAAATAGAAAAAATAGATTTGGAAGAAGAAAAAACATATCAGGGAGAAACTATTACTTCTATTAAACAATATATTAAAATTATATATACTGATGGAACAAAAGAAGAAATTTTATAGAATTTCTTCTTTTTATGTTAAAATATATATAGGTGATAAAATGGATTTAGTTAAAGAGAATTGGACAAAACAAGATGGAATAGAATTTATAAAATATTTAGAAAGTTTAATTAATAAAGATAAAGTAGAATGGACTAAAAATATAGTTAATACAAATATGCCTGTTTTAGCGCTTAAGAGTGCTGTAATGGGCAGTATAATAAAGCAAATAAAAAAAGGTAATTATTTATCATTTCTTGATTTAAAATTGAATCAATATTATGAAGTTATTAATATAAATGGATCTTTAATAATGGAAATAAAAGATTTTGATTTAATGAAACAATATCTAGATTATTATGTTAAAACTATTGATAATTGGGCTAGTTCTGATTGTTTAAAAATGAATGTTAAAAATAAAGAAGAAGAATTTTATAAATTATCTTTAGAATATATTAAAAGTGATTTACCATTTAAAAGAAGAATTGGTTTATATATTTTATTTAAATTAATTGAAAATGATAATTATATAGATAAAATATATGAAATTATGAATATGTTTTATGATGAAGAAGAATATTATGTAAATATGATGAATGCTTGGTTATTTTGTGAATGTTTCATAAAAAGAAGAGAGAAGACTCTAGAATTTTTAAAAACAAATAAATTAAATAAATTTACTATTAATAAAGGTATAAGTAAATGTCATGATAGTTATAGAATATCTGATAGTGATAAAGAATTTTTAAAAAAATATAAAAAATAGTATTGACTCTCCCCTTAGAGTAGGTATTATCATGTTTATGAAAGAGGTGATTTTGTGTATAGAATAGGTGAATTTTCTATTATTTCTAAAACAACAATTAAAACATTAAGATATTATGAAAAAGAACGATTATTGATTCCATCATATATAGATCTAGATACCGGTTATAGATTTTATGAAACAAATCAATTGTTAGATTTATCTAAAATAATATCTTTAAGACAAATAGGATTATCTATTGATAATATTAAAAATATATTAGATGGAGATAATATAGAAAAATATTTAGAAGATAGAAAAGAAGAAATAGAAAGTGAATTATCTATATCAAATGAACAACTTTCTAGAATAAATTATTTATTGGAGGGAAAAAATATGAAATATGAAGTTATTGTAAAAGAATTACCTGATTACATTGTATATTATAAAGAAGGAATTATTGAAAATTTTAGTAAACTAACAGAATTTATACTTGGTTCTGGAGAAGAGTGTATGAAATTAAATCCTGATATTAAATGTATTGAACCAGGTTATTGTTATGTTAGTTATTTAGATGGTGAATATAAAGAATCTAATATTAAAGTAAAATATTCACAAGCTGTTGATAGAATTGGTATTAGTGATGATAATATTAAATTTGAAACTTTAAAACCAATTAAAGCTGCTTGTATTTATCATAAAGGTTCATATGAGAATTTAGGAAAAGCTTATGCTTATATTCTTAAATGGGTTTCTGAAAATGGTTATGAAATTGCGGAACCAATTAGAGAAAGTTATATAGATGGTATGTGGAATAAAGAAGATGAAAACGATTGGTTAACTGAAATACAAGTTCCAATTAAAAAGAAATAGAATATAGAAATATATTCTTTTTTGTATATCAAATGTGATATAATTTAATTAAGGAATAGGTGATATTGTGAATAAATCTTTTATGGTTAGTTTGTGTTATAAGGGATACATAGGTGGTATATTAAAGGTTAATGATGATATGATTGTTTATCATACTAATAAATTAACAGTAAATAAAGATTATAGAAATATTGAAATAAATATAAAAAATATTCTAGATATAAAATATAATGGTATTACTGTTGATATAATATTAAAAGATAATAAACAATATAAGTTTTTGATATTTAATATTAAAAAATTTAAGAATTGTTTAAATAATTTAGGAATAAAATAATGAAAGTAAATAGAATATGATATAATTAATATAGGAGAGTGATTATATGACATTAGTTATTATGGCAGCTGGTATGGGGAGTCGTTTTGGTGGTTTAAAACAAATAGAACCAGTTGGACCAAATGGAGAATTTATAATTGATTATTCAGTTTATGATGCGATAAGATGTGGTTTCGATAAAATAGTATTTATTATTAAAGAAGAAAATTATGAAATATTTAAAAATACAATAGGTAGTAGAGTAGATAAGCATATAAAAGTAGAATATGTATTTCAAAATAATGATAATGTACCTGTTAGTATACCTAGTGAAAGAGTTAAACCTTTAGGAACAGGTCATGCTATATTATGTTGTAAGGATGTTGTTAAAGATAATTTTGCGGTTATTAATGCTGATGATTTTTATGGTTATGATGCATATAAAACAATAGCAAGTTTTTTAAAGAATAATAATGATGATAAAATGTATGCTATGGTGGGATATAATGTAGTTAATACACTAACTTGTAATGGAGCTGTAAAAAGAGGCATTTGTGAAGTAAAAGATGGTTATTTAGATAATTTAATTGAAAGTAATATAGAATTAATATCTGATACTTTACTTGCAACTTCATTAGAAGATAATGATAATTTTGAAATAGAAAAAGATACTGTTGTATCAATGAATATGTTTGGATTTAATCCTAGTTTATTTAATTATTTAGAAGAAAGATTTGAAAGCTTTTTAAATGAAAATGATTTACTTAAATGTGAATATTTATTACCATCTATGGTATCAGAAATGATAAATAAGAATTTAATAAAAATGAAAGTATTAGATACTGATTCTAAATGGTATGGTGTTACATATAGAGAAGATAAAGAATTATTTGTTAAAGCTTTAAATAGTTTAATAGAGAAAGGTGATTATCCTAATAATTTATGGGATTAATCCTTTTTTTGCCGATTTAGTTTAATGGTAGAACAAATTCCTCGTAATGATTAGATGTAAGTTCGATTCTTACATTCGGCACCATGCTGATATAGTTTAGTGGTAAAACAGGTCCTTGGTAAGGATCAGAGGACTGTTCAATTCAGTCTTTCAGCACCATTAGATATTAACTCGAACTGCTTTTATAAGTAAAATAAAGGCTTTCTCGAGTTTTTTATGCAAAAAATCTATTTGGTATATGTTATAATATTCAGTAATTATATGTAACTAATAATTAATTAATAAGTGATTTAATTATCTTTGCTATCTATCATAAATGCTTGTAAATAGTCAAATAAGAAATGATATAACATACCTAATATTAATGAATTAGTTATTAAGTATAAAATAGCGAATAATGCACCAATAAGACCAGTTTTAATCATTCCTTTAATTCCTTGGTAACTATGTATTAATCCAAATATAGCACATGCGATTATTACAATTATAATTATGTTTAATGAAGGAAAAATACTTTGCAATAAAAATATTATTGTTCCTCTATATATAATTTCTTCACAAAAACCAGCAGTTAATGAAACAAAGAACCACCATGCTTTTTCTTTTTTTGATTTTGGAGTTACGACATTAAATACAATTTGATCATAATAACTATTTGTTTCCATTTTTTTATTTATTACTTTTTTTAATTCAATACGATAAGTTTTACTTACAACAAACATTATTGTTTGGTATAAAAATAATAATAATAGAATTACTAATATACTTATAGTTATAATATTTATCCATATATTGTTGTTGAAATTAATATCTCTTAATCCTATATCTTTAAAAGTTAGTGATGTTGTAGCTATAAAAACAAATATTATTATGCATGGTATCCAACTATATATTAATGTATCTCTATAATATTTAGTTCGTAGTTTTTCTGTTATTTTCATATTCTGCATGCTTTTCATTTCTTTTACATCTATAATAGATACAATGGCTTGATATAAAATAATAATAATTAATAATAATATATACATATTTATCTCCCTCTCATTAATTTATTTATTATATTCATTATACCATATTATTTGTGTTTTAATTATATGAAAATAAGTAATGTTTAATTTATATATAAATATGTATTCTTCCAAGCTGACTACGTGGAATATTTTATAACAAAAAAAGTTCATAGATATATGAACTTTATAATCATTTTGGAGCGAATTTAGTACAGGTTACGAACTATATAGGTAATTCTCTTATCTATATATAAGATATATTAATTTAATAAAAAAGTCAATACATCTTGAATGGCAAACAAATGTATGATATT
>CAYNYX010000015.1:0-1035 GCA_964401535.1 uncultured Muribaculaceae bacterium
AAAAACTTCCCTGGTTTAAATGTTTCTTCTGGTTGTTCTTCTGGTTTTATTTCTTCTTCAACTGGTGGATTTATAATTGGCTGTTCTTCTTCATTATCATTGTTAACTAACAAAGTTGGTTCTAATAAACTATTAATATCACTTTGTGGTTTTTCTTGATAAATATCTTGAGCTTCTGTTTCAATTTTGTTTAAATCCATAAAACTTGGATTAGTTGTTGAATCATTATCTATAGTATATTCATCAACAGTTGGTGTTGCTTCATTATCTTTTTCTTCCAAAAACGAATTAAAATTAAAGTTAAAATTATTATCTGTCGCATCACTTTCTTCTTTATCGTTTATGACATTTTGATTAAATCCAAAGAAATTTGATGATTCATCACTTGGTTCTGAAATATCAAATAAATTTTCTTTAGGTTGCTCTTCTTTGATATCAAATTTAAAATCTACTGGAGTTTCTGGTTCTATTACTTTATCGTTAATATCATCATTATTCATTTGGAATATTGACATATCATTCATTGTTTTTTCTTCGTTATTATTACCATCTATCATTTTATCTATCTCCTCATCAGTTTTTCTTACTGTTAATCTTTCATTGATAATTCTGTTCAACATTTCTATTTGTTTGTCTGGATTTTCAATTCTAAGCAATGATCTTGCATGTCTTTCAGAAATATTCTCATTCAATACAGCTTCCTGAACATCATCTTCCAAATTCAATAATCTTAACTTGTTTGCTACTGCTGATTGTGATTTTCCTAACTTAGCTGCTAATTTATCTTGTGTTAAGTAACCCATATCCAATATTTTCTTATATGATATAGCCTCTTCTATTGGAGTTAAGTCTTGTCTTTGCACATTCTCTATTAATGCTACTTCAGCACTATCTTTATCGTTCAAATTTGTTATAACAGCAGGAATTGAATCTAAACCAGCCATAACACTAGCTTTATATCTTCTTTCCCCAGCTATTATTTCATACTTATCTCCTATTGTTCTTACAACTATTGGTTGTATTACACCATGTTCC
>CAYNYX010000015.1:1045-3560 GCA_964401535.1 uncultured Muribaculaceae bacterium
TGTACTTAATTCAGTAATGGCTTCTTCATCAAATCTTATTCTTGGTTGAAAACGGTTAGGTAAAATGTCGTCAATTTTTATTTGAATAACTTTTCTTTCTTCTTTCATAGTCCATACCCCTTTTTATTCTTTCATTATATTCATAATACTATATTTTGGGAAATAAAGCAATAGTTTTGGGAAATAAAAAGCATTTTGTTTTTCACAATGCTTTTTTCTTTATTTCTATATATTTTCTTGGATAAATTGTTTTTGTTATGTTTTCTTTTTTTATTTTTACAATTGTTCTTTTACTATGTTCTATTGGCAAACTAAATTCCTGTATTTCTACTATCTTGGAATCAAGTTTTATTAAAGCATTGGAAGAATCTTTTATCTCGTTTTCCACATAACTTTTCATAGCAATAAAATAACAGTCCTTTTTTACAAGTGGTATTGCATATTCTAATAATATATTTAAAGGTGCTACTGCTCTTGCTGTCACTAAATCAAATTTTTCTCTATTTTTTATACCATATTCTTCTATTCTTGCATGTATTATTTCTATATTATTTAAATTTAATTCTTCTACAACTTTTCTTAAAAATTCTAATCTTTTATTTAATGAATCTACTAAAGTTATTTTAAGCTGTGGAAAACATATTTTTATTACAATTCCTGGAAACCCTGCACCAGTACCTATATCACATAATGTTTCTATATTATTTAAATCTACAATTTTATTTATTGTTAATGAATCATAAAAATGTTTCAAATATACATCTTCTTTTTCCAAAATTGCGGTTAAATTCATATATTTGTTTGTTTCAACTATCATTTCATAATATCTATTTAATTTACTTAATTGTTCTTGTGTTATTTCTATATTAATTTTTTTTAATTCAGAAACAAATTCATCAATGTTCATTATTATACTCCTTTTTTAAGTATATCATCAATACTGATATATCGGCAGGATTAACCCCACTAATTCTCAATGCTTGCCCTAAAGATGTTGGTTTTACTTCTGTTAGTTTTTGTTTTGCTTCACTTGCTAGATTTTTAATTTTATTATAATCTATATCCAAAGGTATCTTTTTACCTTCTAATTCAGACATTTTTTCAGCATCCTTATATACTTTTATTATGTAACCTTCATACTTAATATATGTTTCAACTATTTCTTTTATTTCTTCTTCATAATTTATATTTATAAAATAATTTAATTGATTTATTTCTATTTCTGTTCTTTTTAATAAATCATATAATGTTATTCCATCTTTTATTTCAGAAGAATCGATACTTTTTAAGTATGTATTTACATCATTTGTAGGTAAAGCTTTACTTTGTTTTAGTAAATTCATAAGTTCTTTTATTTGTGACTTTTTATTCAAAAATTCCTGATATTGTTTCTCATTTATCAATCCTATATTGTATCCATATTCTCTTAATCTTAAATCAGCATTATCGTGTCTTAATAATAAACGATACTCTGCTCGTGATGATAATAATCTATAAGGATCTTTTATTCCTTTTGTTATTAAATCATCTATCAATACACCAATATATGCTTCATCTCTTTTTAATATTAAAGGATCTTTTTGTTCTAATTTTAAAGCAGCATTTATTCCGGCAATCAATCCTTGACACGCTGCTTCTTCATAACCAGATGTCCCATTTATTTGACCGGCAGTGTATAAATTTTCTATTATTTTTGTTTCCAAGGTTTGTTTTAATTGAGTTGGATAAATTGCGTCATATTCAATAGCGTAAGCATATTTCAATATTTTAGCATTTTCTAATCCAGGTAAACTTTTTACCATTTTTTCTTGAATATCATGAGGCATACTTGTTGAAAAACCTTGTAAATAAATATCATCATAGTATATACTTTCTGGTTCTAAAAATAATTGATGTTTTTCTTTATCAGAAAATCTCACTATTTTATCTTCTATTGAGGGACAGTATCTAGGTCCAACTCCTTTTATATCATTTAATCCACCATACATTGCGGATAAATTTAAATTATCTTTTATTATTTTATGTGTTTCTTCTGTTGTATATATTAAATGACAAGGAATTTGTTCATCCTTTTTATAATACACTTTATTATCAAATGAAAATGTTAAATATTTGTCATCACCATATTCTAATTTTGTTTTTGAAAAATCAATTGATGATTTATCTATTCTTGGTGGTGTTCCTGTTTTTAATCTGATTATTTTAAATCCTAATTTATTTAAATTATCACTTAAAAAATTACTTGGTTTTTCCCCATGTGGACCTTGTCTTGTTCTTGTATTTCCTACTAATATATCTGCTTTTAAATATGTGCCTGTAGTTAGTATTACAGCATTTGAAGTTATTTTCTCGTTATTTTCTAATATGACTCCTTTAATTATGTTGTTTTCTACTATTAAATCTTCAACAATAGCTTCTTTTATTGTTAAATTAGTGGTATTTTTTAAAGTATTAAGCATATTTTTTGGATATGTTATTTTATCTCCTTGAGCCCTTAAAGCTCTAACTGCTGGTC
>CAYNYX010000015.1:3570-13518 GCA_964401535.1 uncultured Muribaculaceae bacterium
CTTTGCTTATATTAAGCATTTTTATTTGTAATAATGATTTATCAGCATTTCTACCCATTTCGCCACCTAATGCATCTATTTCTCTTACTACTATGCCTTTGGCAGATCCTCCTATTGATGGATTACAAGGCATATCAGCTATATTTTTTATATTTCCAGTTATTAATATTGTTTTATGCCCTTTTCTTGATGTTGCTAAAGCTGCTTCACATCCGGCATGTCCACCACCTACAACTATAATCTCATAATCCATATAATTCACCTACTTTTTATATTACTTGCTTTTTTCTTTTCATATTATACTATTGTTATTAAAATTATACAAGAAATTATCTTCCTATATTAAAAATAATTCATTAGTTTAATAACGAATTATTTTATTTCTTATTATTTTGCTTTATATAAATTATTCATCAAATCACCAATATTAAATTCTTCCATATTAACTAATCTTTCTATTTTCTTGCGTACATAATCACTTATAAATTCTTCCATTTGTATATCTATATTATTTTCATCATAATCTTCAATACTTTCTTTAACATTATTAACTAATCTATTAAAAATCAATCTGATTTCATCTGTATCTTTACCAATATTAAATTTTATATCAGGGTTTGTTAATATTTTTGTTAATTTAGGATAGGTTTCTTTATCAATTGCTTCTTTATATTTATTTAATGGTGTACATCGCATTGCATTCATAGAATAGAATAAAAGTGAATCTTCAATATCTATTGCATTCATATTATATTTAAGAGCAATTAAATAAAAAATTCCAACAGGCATTAAAATCCTGATAAATTGCTGTTCATTTAATTGAAAATCCTTGCCTAAATCTCTTATTACTTCTGGATCAGTAGTTCCTAGTATTATTAATTTATCATATATTATTTCTATTTCATTTACTGACAAATTTGATAAAAATTTTTCTATATGGGAAAATTCATCTATTATTTCCTGAGAATACAATGTTTTCTTTAAATCTAACATTGATTTTAACTTAGTAATAATTAAAATAAGTCTATTATATTTTTCTTTTATATCAATATTTTTATTGTTCCAATTTTCTACTATCATTTTACAAAGCTTTCCTTTTATTGTTATTAATGTACCTATCATATTTTGAAAGAGCTATAAATGTATTAGCATCTTTAATATAACCCAAGTCTAATAATTCCATTGCTTCTTCATAGTCAACTTCAATATATTTAATATGTTCATCATTATCTAATTTTTGTTTATATTTTTTTTCACAATCTGTTATAACGTAAATTTGAACCGTTTCTTTAATACTTCCAGGATCTTGATAATGCTCTCCTAATGAAATCACTTCATTTCCAACATATCCTGTTTCCTCAATCAATTCTCGAACACCGGTTGATAATGATGATTCATCTGATTCAACGTAACCTGCTGGTAATTCAATCAACGATCCTTCTTTTGAAAGTGCGATTGGTTGAATTACAAATACTATTTTTTTATCCTTAGTTATTGGTAAAACTATTGTTGATTTCTTCTTATCAATAAATTCTCTAGTTATTTCTTCTCCTGATGGTAATACAAATAATTGTGATTTTATTTTATAAAATCGTCCGCCATCTATTGGATCTGATTTTTGAATTGCTTTATACTCTTGTAATAATTTTTTTAATTCATTTATTGTTTCATTTTTCATATTATTTCTCCTTTATATTTAATAATATTATATATTGTGATTTATTTTCCTAAACAAAAATTACTAAATAATTTATCAATTAAATCATTATGATATGTTTTTCCTGTTATTTCACCTAACAATTCTATCATTGTTCTTATATCTATTTCAATCATATCAATTGGTAAATTTTTTTCAATTCCTGATTTTATATCATCTAAACTTTTTAATGCTTGTTTTACTAATGATATAGATCTAGCACTACTTAAATATGTTAAATCTTTATTTTCTATTTCATTTAAATTAAACATTTCTTTTATTTTATATTTTAAATCATCTATACCTGTATTATTTAATGCACTTAAGTAAATTATTTTGTTTTTATCTAATTGATTTAAATCCAATTTTGATTCTAAATCTATTTTATTTATAATTATTAAATATCTTTTTTGTTTTATTGTGGATAAAATTTCATTATCTTCTACATTTATTTCTTCATTATTATTTAATACATATAATACTAAATCTGATTTATCTATTATTTCATAACTTTTTTTAACGCCTATACTTTCGACAAGGTCAGTTGTTTTTCTTATTCCTGCCGTATCAATAATATTAAGTTTTATACCATCTAATATTATTGTTCCTTCTACAACATCCCTAGTTGTTCCTGCTATATCAGTAACAATTGCTTTATTTTCTTCCAATAAACAATTTAAAATACTACTTTTCCCTACATTTGGTCTCCCTATTATTGCTGTATTAATTCCTTCTTTTATTATTTTTCCATTATCTGATTCTTTCAATATAACTTTTAATTGTGTTTCTATTTTTTCTATTTTTGGTTTTAAATCTTCTATTTCATATATTTTTATATCTTCATATTCTGGATAATCTATATTCACTTCTATATTTGCTGTTATATTAAGTAACTCATCTCTTAAATCATCTATATATTTTGATACTTTACCATTTAGTTGATTCAATGCTAAATTACGTGATGATTCAGTTTTAGCATTTATTAAATCCATTACACTTTCTGCTTCAATTAAATCAATTCTGCCATTTAAAAATGCTCTTTTTGTAAACTCTCCTGGTTCAGCCAATCGGCATCCTTTATTAAGTAATAATTCTAATATTTTTTTAACAGTTGCATAACCACCATGAGCATTAATTTCTACGACATTTTCTGTTGTGAAGGATTTAGGTCCTAACATAATTGATACTAAAACTTCATCTATTATAGTGTTGTTATCTACTATATGTCCATATGTTATTGTATGAGTTTGTTTGTTATTAATATCTTTATCAAATATACTATTAACTATCTCTAGAGATCTATTTCCACTTACCCTTATTATTGAAATAGCACCAATTCCTGATGATGTTGCTACTGCAGCTATTGTATCGTTCATATTTATCAACTTCTTTCTTTTTCACAGTTTTTCTTCTTAAATCAATTCTATACTATATTTGAAATATTATCAAGAAAAAAAGACCTTAGTCTTCTTTATATGATATTATTGTATATCTATTTGGTTCTTCCCCTTCACTTCTCGTTGTAAGATTTGGGAATTCAGAAACGACACTATGAACGATTCTTCTATTATAAGAATTCATTGGATCTAGTTTTAATTCAATTTTAGTTCTTAATACATCTTTAGCCATTTGTTTTATTTCATATTCAAAATTCTTAATTTTTTTACCTTTATAATTAGATGCATCTACAATAATTCTAAGATTGAAATCAGTTTGAGCTTTTACTAATTGATTTATTAAAAGTTGAATTGATTCTAATGTTCTTCCATCTTTACCTATTAATATAGCATTTTTATCAGAAACTAACATTACATTTATATTTCCATCTTTTTCTTTAATTTCTGAGTGAATTTCTAAATTCATTTTTTTTGATAATTCATTAATATACTCTTTTATTTCTTTAATTATATCTTCTTTTTTTATGGCAGTTAAAAGATATTTCTTATTTTTAAATAATCCTGTTTCTAATTCGGTTTCTTTTGTATATATATCTTCAATTGATACATTTAATTCTTCCACACATTTATTTACTAATACTTCTTTATTTTTATCTTCATATTTATATAATGTGATCATTTTTTTTACCTCTTTTCACTAACAAATTTTGTACGATTGTAAATCCACTATTGAATATCCAGTAAAGGGCGATTGATATTGATACACTGAAAGACATAACTGATATCAACACTACAGAAAACATTGACATTATTTTCATTTGTTTTTCTTGATCTGCTGACATACTTGCTGTTTTATTTAATTTAAATGAATAATATGTTGCTAATGTTACTAATATAACTATAATTATATACCAATAATAACCTTTACTTACTATTGCAACCCAAGGAGTTGTTCCTAAATTAAATCCTAATAACTTTCCTTCAAATATAACAGGCAATCTATTTAAGGCTTCATAAAATGCAAAGAATAAAGGAATTTGAATTAACGCAAACAAACAACTTGATAATGGATTAATATTATATTTTTTATAAATCATCATCATTTCCTGTGATTTTTGCATTTGACTTTCTTTATCACTTTTATTTGCATATTTTTTTTCTAATTTTTGTAATTCTGGCTGAGCTTGTTTCATTATCTCTGATTGAAGTGCAGTTTTTTTAGTAACTGGATATAATGCCAATCTAATCAATATTGTTACAATTATTACTGCAATACCATAATTATTAAATAACGTACCTATTTTTATTATTAACCATGCTAATGGTTTAACAAATATACTTGTCCATACACCTTCATATTTTCCTGATGCTATTCCCATTTCTGTACAAACAGGTAAATTTTTTAATTCAACACCATTATCTGTATATATTGGTTTTATTTCTTCATCTGTTGGCTGACATAAAATGTTTTGAACCAAATTTTGACCAGTTTTTTCATATTTTACTACTTTTTGTTCTTTATCTTTTAAAATAGTAGTACATCCTGTTAATACAGGTAATATTAATATTAATAATATAATTATTTTACTTTTATTTTTCATTAATTTTCTCCTTCAATATATTTATTTTTTCAAAGGCTTCAAACAAATTTTGTTGCATTTCATTATAATTTTTATTTAAAATTCCTTTACCTAATATTATAATACAATTAAAATTATTTTGATAGTCTTTTTTATCGATAATACTTTTTATTTGCCTTTTAAATTTATTTCTTATTACCGCATTACCTAATTTTTTACCTACAGATAAACCAAATTTGTAAACATCGTTGGTATTTCTTTCAACATATATAATATAGTCTTTATATTTATATGATCTGTTATTTTTAATTATTCTATCAAAATCATAATTTTTTTTAACTGTATGCAATTTATTCATATTTTTTCCACCTTCTTTATTATAATATATATATTGTTAATAAACAAGTTATATTTAAGTACAAAAAATCACATTCAATTAATGTGATAATACTTTGCGTCCTTTTCTTCTGCGACTATTTATTATTTTTGTCTTCATGCGAGCAAAAAAACCGATTTTTTTACTTCTTCTTCTATTGTTTGGTTGAAAAGTTCTTTTCATAGATTACACCTCCTGAACACATTTCTCCATTGCTTTATAATTATATATATAATTTTTCAATTTGTCAAATGTTTTTTTTAAATAACATTGCTTTTCCACTTATTTTTTAATAATATATATAAATACTTCACTTTTTTCCACATATTGTGGATAATTTATTACACATCATATTTTTAATAAACATAATAATTGTCCACATAATTGTGGAAAACTATTTTTATTATTATATTACTTATATTTTTATTGTGGAAAGTAATGTGTTTTTCTTCTCACAATTATTTTCCACAGTTTTTTATTATTTTTTATGGTATTTCCCAAAAAAATATTGTAAAATAGTATTGTTATTGAAATTAGGTAGGTGATTTTCTTGGAAACAAAAAATATATGGAATGCTTTTTTAGAAAAAATTAAAACATCATTATCGCCAATTTTATATGAAACTTGGTTTGAAAATACAAAATTAATAGAAATAAATAATGACAAAGCTATTATTATTGTTCCTATGGAAGTTCATAAGAAACATCTTCGTGAAAATTATTGGGATTTAATTTCAAATACATTTACTGAAATAACAGGAGCTAATTTTAAATTTGAATTTATTTTAGAAGAAGAATTAGAAAATGATATTATTATTGAAATAGATGAAAAAGGAATTCCAAGTTTAGATAATTTTGAATCAAATTTAGAATCTAGATATACCTTTGAAAGTTTCATATCCGGTGATAGTAATAAATTTGCTAAAACTATAGGATTGGCTGTTGCAGAAAAACCAGGTACAATGTATAATCCATTATTTATATATGGTAATAGTGGATTAGGAAAAACCCATTTAATGCATGCAATAGGCAATTATATATTTAATAATAATTATAAAAAAGTTTTATATGTTACTAGTGAACAATTTGTTAATGATTTCTTTTATATTTATCAAAATAATAAGGAAAACAATTTTGGTAAAATAGAACAATTTAAAAATAAATATAGAAATATTGATGTATTAATGATTGATGATATTCAATATTTAGAAATATCACCATCAACACAACAAGAATTTTTTAATACTTTTAATGAATTATATAAAAATAATAAACAGATAATAATTTGTTCCGATAGATCACCAGATGATCTAAAAAAATTAGAAGAAAGATTGATTACAAGATTTAATGGGGGAATAACAGTAAATATTTTTCCACCAAATTATGAATTAAGACTTGCTATATTAAATAAAAAGATAGAAAGTCAAGATATGAAAATAGATTTACCACAAAATGTTAGGGAATATATTGTTAATAATTGTACTACTGATATAAGAAAATTAGAAGGAGCAATAACAAGAGTATTTGCTTATGCTGCTATGATGAATAATTCTAATATAGATTTAGAATTAGCGATCGAAGCATTAAAAGATACTTTTTCTGCAAGTGTTATAGCTAAAAATAAAGTAGATCAAGTTCAACAAATTGTTGCTAATCAATATAATATAACTGTTGATGATTTAAAAGGAAAAAAGAGAAGTAGTAATATATCAGTTCCAAGACAAATAGCAATGTATATATGTCGTATTTATATAGAAGAAACTCTACCAAAGATAGGAAGTGCTTTTGGTGGTAAAGATCATACTACTGTAATGCATTCTGTAGATAAAATTAAAAAAGAAATAATCAAAGATAAAGAATTAGAAAATGAAATAAAAAATATCATTTCAAAAATAAAATAGTGGATAAAAAAAGTTTTACTTATTTTTTCAACAATAAAAAAATGATATAATATATGATATTATTATAGTTTTCCACAGTTTCCACATCTATAATAATAATATTATATAAATAATATATATAATAGGAGGATTTATGAAATTTAAAATTAAACAAAATATATTAATGGAACATTTAAATTATGCAATTAAAGGAATATCTAATAAAAATTTAAGACCTATATTAAATTGTATTAAATTTGAATTAACTAATGATGGATTGTATTTATTAAGTACTGATAATGATTTAGCAATTAAAACTTTTATAGATAATAAAAATATAGAAGAAATAGATACTTGTGGAGAAGTAGTAGTATCAGGAAGATTTATTTATGATATAGTAAAAAAATTACCTAATGATATTATTAATATAGAAACAGTTATGGATTCAAAAATATATATAACTACTACTAATTCATCATTTAATTTAAATTGCAATAATGTAAGTGAATTTCCTAATTTAGAATTAGAAGATAGTAAAGATTATATAACAATGAAACAGAAAGTGCTAAAAAATATAATAAATCAAACTTCATTTGCTACATCAACACAAGAAGCAAAACCTGTATTAACAGGAATAAATTTTAAAATTGATGATAATATATTAGAATGTACTGCCACTGATTCATATAGATTAGCTAAGAAGAAAATAATATTAGATAATAAAATATCTCAAAATATAAATATAATAATACCTAATAAAAATATTGTAGAATTAGTAAGAATGATGAATGATGATGAAAATAATGTAGATATACATATATTTAATAACAAAATTATATTTAAATTTGAATCAATCATATTTATGTCAAGATTAATAAATGGAAACTATCCAGATACATCAAAATTAATCCCAGATTCATTTGTAATAAAAATGTTAGTTAATTTAAATTCTTTATATAATTCTATAGATAGAGCATCACTTCTTACAAATGAAGCCGATAAGAATACTATTAAATTAGAAAGTAAAAATGATCAAATAATAATTTCTTCTAATATTCCTGAAATAGGTAATGTAGAAGAAAAAATAGAAATTAAAAAAGAAATGAAAGATGACATTAAAATAGCGTTTTCATCTAAATATATGATGGATGCTTTAAAATCATTAGATTGTGAAGAAGTAGAATTGTTATTTAATGGGGATATTAAACCAATAATAATTAAAAATCCAGAAACTGATAATTTAATACAATTTATATCGCCTATAAGAACTTACTAAAAAGTAAGTTTTTTTTTTGATATCGACATGATTCGACAAAATTATTCGACAAAATGTGATTTAATAATAATGGTGATAAAATGAAAGTATATAAGATTAGTAGTAAAACATTATTAATTATTCCAATTAATGATGAAAGCACAAAAATAATAGAAGAGGATAATATTTTTATTGAACATAATAATACTATGACTATTATTGATTATAATTGTAAAATTCATGGAAGTTCATATTTAGGAAGATTTGAAAGTTCAAAATTACTATTAGGAATTAATAATAAATTACCTATAATAATAGAAGAAAGTAATGATTTCATTTTTTTTCCTACTAATTCATCAAGAAATAGTAATTGTTGTTGGATAGCTTATAACAATATAGGAAATTATATAGAGTTTAGAAATAAAGTATTAATTACATTTAAAAATGAACAACAATTTCCAATAAATATATCATATAATAGTTTTGAAAAACAGATAGTAAAAACAAATAAATTAATAATGATAAATAAATTTCAAAAAAATTTAATAAAATAGAAAAAACTTAAAAAAATTAAGTTTTTTTCTTATTTTTATGGTATAATTATAAGTAGGTATAGGAGTACCTTAAAATAAGAAACAGCTTTAAAATGGTTTTTTTTATCAAAATATTAGAAAAGGGGATTTTTATGAGATTAAAAAAATTATCAATTAAAAATTTTCGAAACTATGATAATATTGAAATAATATTTAATAAAAAAATAAATATTTTATATGGTAATAATGGAGTAGGTAAAACAAATTTATTAGAAAGTATATATGTTTTAATATTAACTAAATCACATCGTTCATTTATTGACAATAATTTAATCAAATATAATAAAGAAATAGCTAATATAAAAGGTGAATTCATTGTAAATAACATAAATACAAATTTAGAAATTAAATTATTTAAAAATAAAAAAATAATTAAAAAAGATAATAATGAAATTAGGAAAATGAGTGATTATATATCCACTATAAATACTATAATTTTTTATCCAGAAGATTTATCAATAATAAAAGGAACACCAAGTGATAGAAGATTATATTTAAATTTAGAATTGAGTCAATTATATGGAAATTATATTGATATATTAAATAAATATAATAAAATTCTTAAAATGAGAAATAATTATTTAAAAAATAATCAAAGTATAGACAAAAATTATTTTGATATATTAACTGATCATTTAATAACATATAACATTTTAGTAATGAAAATGAGAAATAAATTTATTCAAAAAATAAATAGTAAATGTGAAAAAATTTATAAAGATTTAACAGAAATAAAAAATTTTAGTATTAAATATATTCCTAATATAAATGTATTAGAAAACGAAGAAGAAAGTAAACAAAAAATCAAAGAAATATATAGAAAAATAGAAAATCAAGAAATGAAATATAAAGTAACTTTATTGGGAATTCAAAAAGATGACATAGAATTTTATATTGATGATAAAAATTTAAAATATTATGGTTCTCAAGGACAACAAAGAATGGCTGTTTTAGCAATTAAATTGGCAGAATTAGAATTAATAAAAGAAATTAAAAAAAGTAATCCTATATTATTATTAGATGATGTATTTAGTGAATTAGATATAATTAAAAAGAATAATTTATTAAAATATATAAAAAATAGTGGACAAGTTATAATAACAACTACAGATTTAAATAATATTGATGAAAAAATATTAAAATCATCAAAAAATATAAAAATTGAAAATGGA
>CAYNYX010000016.1:0-13331 GCA_964401535.1 uncultured Muribaculaceae bacterium
ATATTTAAAATTAGGCATTTGAGCTTGTTTAAAAGCATTACCTTTTATCTCTTCTCTTAATCCCATTCCATCTAATATGCATAATAATACCTTTTTCATATTCTCACCTATATATATTATAGTTTATATTCTATTTTTTTACAAGAAAAAAAGTCTTATTGACTTTTTAAAAATTCCAAATATCATCATCACTATTTACAGTATCTTCTTTTACTTCGTCAATACTAGGTAATGGTGTTGTAATATCTTCTATGTTTGATGTTTCTTCTTCTACTGAAGTTTCATCATTTTCGTTTATGTCGGTATTTACATCAATATCTTCGTTTGTTTCAACAGTTTCTTCAGCATTAGAAGTTTCTTCTACATTGTCAATGTCTGTTATTTCAGTATTTACATCATTATTTTCAACTTCTGATTCTCCTGTTTCATTAAAATCCGCATTCATATCAGAATCACCAAATGGTGCATTCAAATCTTCATTTATTTGATTATCATCAATTATATCATTTGTAATTTCAGCATTTTCTGAAACTAAATCACTTAATCCTTGATTTACTCCGTTTTCTTCAATAATATGTGTAATTTCTTCTTCATTCAATTCATCAGTTTTTGATTTCTTTTCTTTCTTTTCAATCTTTTTAGCACCAAAATCAGTTTTCTCAGCAAAATAACCAATAATAACCATTATTAATACTATTCCACCTACTATAAACCAAACATAATTTTCTTGTATAAATTGTAACATTATATCCCTCCTTTATTCTATATATATGATAACACTATTTTTTTTATTTTACAAGATTTAATTAATCATCTAGATAATTTTCTCCCTTAAATGGTTCTTTTTTAAGTAAATCATTATAATTTTGTTGTCTTAATACTTCATATAACATAATTGCTACTGAATTTGATAAATTTAAAGCTCTTATATTACTATTCATAGGAATTCTTAAACATTTATCTAAATGTTCTTTCAATATTTCTTTTGGAATACCAGTACTTTCTTTTCCAAACACTAAATAAATATTTTTATTTGAATCACTATAATCAAATGAAGTATGTGGTAATTTACCATATCTCGTTAAATAATAAAAATCGCCTTCATTTTCTTTTAAAAACTCTTCATAATTTTTATATACTTTGTAATCACAATTATCAATATAATTAACGCCACTTCTTTTAATATGATAACTATCTAATTTAAATCCTAATGGTTCTATTAAATGTAATTTAGCACCTGTTCCCGCACAAGTTCTCATAATATTACCAGTATTTCCTGGTATTTCTGGCTCATATAATACTATATTTATCATTTAATAACCTCGTTGTTCTTAAAAAATGAAATAACATTTTCTAATTTTAAATTGCTTTTATTAGTATATAATATATCTTTTATTTTCTTATCTTTAAATATTATTATATTAGGAACATATATATTATTAATAGAATAATCATTTTTCAAATTATTTATGCTTTTATTATTAACATACATATATATTATATTTATATTATTATTAATTATATATTCCTTTAATTCTTTCTCAAATTTTTTATCTATATCATTATTTCCTATATAAATAATAGATTCATTGTTATCAAAAAGATAATTATCTAATTCTTCATATTTTATTTCAGGCATTATTTCTAATAATATAGAGTTGTGTTTCTCCTTTAATACTAATATTAAAGAAATAGTAAATAAAACCAATAAAATTATTACAATAATAAAATTCCTAATTTTTTTATTTTTCATTATATTAAATCATCACCTTTATTATCCAATTCATCTATAGTAACAACTGGCAAAACGATATTTTCTTCTTTGCAAAGATCTTCAAATTTACTTCTAAATGCTGATAATTCTTTTATAATACTATCTGGATATATTCTTTTACTATGCATAATTGCTTTATATACATCCATAATATCTACTTCATGTTTATTTTCTATTAAAGCCATTGAAAATGCTTGTGATAATACTGATAAAGCAACATCTGGGTACATTGCTGATAAACCATATACCCTTTTATATTCAGAAGTTGCACTAACGATTGATTCACATAATAATCCCGCAACATAATTGTTATATTTAAATTTTATACCAGTTTTATTTTCTATTTTTGGTAAAGTCCCAAGCAATATTTCAACTGTTGTTGCTTCATCTGGTTCTTCAATATCAATTCTATCAAATCTTCTTAAGAAAGCTCTATCTTTGATTATATAAGTTTGATATTCAATATCTGTAGTGGCTCCTATTACTTTTATATCTCCTCTATCTAGAGCTGGTTTTAGGATGTTTGCTAAATCCATAGGACCATCGCTACTACCCCCTATAAGTGTATGTATTTCATCAATAAATAGAATTGTTTTAGTCATTTTTTTTAGTTCTTCTACTAAAATTGATACAGCTAATTTATCAACACCATTTACACTAATAGTACCAACTAAAGATGTTGAATTTATTTTAATAATTTTATAATCTTTTAAAGCATCAGGAACATTATTTTGTTTTATTAAATATGCTAAACCTTCAACAACTGCAGTTTTACCTATACCTGGTTTACCTATCAATAATGCTGATTTATCAGGAGTAAGTAAAACAACCATCATTTTTCTTATTTCTGAATCTCTTTTAATTGCAGGATTAGTTATATATGCTTTAGTTGTTAAGTCTTCTCCATATGTATTTATTACTGAAAAGTTATCGTTCATTTCCTATTCTCCTTTATTTATATTATATAATATATAATCATAAAAAAAAAGAGTTTTTAATTAAAATCTCTAATTAAAATCCCTTTTATATACTATTAATTGATCTGGCAAAACCATTAAATTTTCATTTTGCGTTAATATTGAATAACCATTAGAATCTAATTTTTCAATAATTGATTTTACTGTATCATTAGCATTAGTTATATAAAAACCAACATTCTTTTTAGGAACTAATATTTCTTGATTTGGATAAATATAATCTTTTTCTTCTAACCCATTTAATAATAATAATTGTTTATAAGGAACATTATATTTTGTTGCAATAGCATAAATACTATCTCCTTTTTGAACGATATATTTATCAAATAAACCATTATTATTCATAGGTACTACTATTATATCACCAGGTACTACATTGAAATTACCATTTATTTGTCTTAAATTTTCTTCATCTGTATTAGTTTTTAATGCAATACTTTTTATACTATCTCCTTCTTCAATATGATAAGCTCTGTACATATTATTCACCTCATTTTATTATATGAAATAACTATAAAAATGGGATTTTATAATTAAAAAATAATTCAAATTAATGAATTATCTTTATAGCGCATATAGCATTATTTACAAGTAAATCCTTCTTTTTCAAGTTCAGCTTTCATTTCAGCTTTAGTCATCTCTTCTGGATTTCCTTCAAAATCTTCTGAAAATTCAATTTCTTTTGCTGACTTTTTCATAGTTATACTTTTACCATTTAATTTAGCATCACTATCTGATAAAGAAACAAATCCAAAATATGTTGATGCAGTTGCTTCATCTGCAAAAGTCATAATTGCTTCAGCACTAGTAGCTTTTCCATTCTCGAAAGTTATTATTGCTTTTTCTTCAATATTCATTGTTTCATCCTTCGTAGTACAAGTTAATGTTTCCGCACCATTTCCACATCCAGTTAAAGCTAATCCAAAAACTGCAAGTAAAGTTCCACATATAATTTTTTTCATTATATCACCACCTAATTCTACTATTACAAGTATATAGATAAAATTATAATTTGTCAAACTTTGTTATTTTTTGTTTCTGTTATTGCAACTCTCCTTTTTTTTGGGTATAATAGAATAAGTAAAGGATTGATTAAATGGAACTTTTATTTTTATGTATCAAAATATTTTTAGTTAGAATTGTTGATGTATCTATGGGTACATTTAGAACTATCGCTACAGTAAAAGGGAAAACAATTTTAGCAACAGCCATAGGATTTATTGAAGTGTTTATATGGTTTGTAATCGTTAAAGAAGCTTTAAATACAAATGAAACTAGTATATTTATTGCTATATCATATGCAGCTGGTTTCGCAACTGGAACATTTATAGGTGGTATGCTTTCAAAAAGATTTATTAAAGGAACTTTAAATGTTCAAGTAATTACTGAAAAAAGTGATATGGATCTTTTCTTAAGAGAAAATGGTTTTGCAGTTTCCGAAATGGATATTAAAGGAAAAGATGATAATAATAAGTATATGCTTATTATAGGTATTACAAACAATAAGTATTCTAGTTTAACTAAAAAAATACATGAATATGACAATAATGCTTTTGTTTATGTTAATGAAACAAAATATGTACAAAATGGATTTATAAAATAATCCTTTTTATTTGCATTCTTTATCTATTTTCAAATTATCTAACTTATGCATTATATCTTCTATAAACCCATTACCACCTAATTTCTTATATTCTAAATACAAATTTTCTATTATTTGTTTTTCAAATAAATCAATACAGCCATTTTTAATACAAATATTATATTCCAATATTATTTCGTTTTTTAATAACTCTAAAACACTTAATTTAATTATTTTTATCTCTTTATAATATTTTACTATTTTTCTAAATAATAAAGTTATTAAACAAACTAAAAAACCAAAGAAAACTTGTATCCAATATTCAATTATAAAATTCATTTTATCACCTGTTATATTATATAAATCAACCCTTAAAATCTTCATTTGATATAACTATTATTTTTTAGAATATAATTATTTAGGTGATTATACTTGAAGAAATATTTAATTATTATTTTATTATCTTTTTTTGTTACTTTAAATGTAGTATCTAAAAATAATGTTGATGAAACAAAAAAAGTAGTTGCTTTAACCTTTGATGATGGACCATCTAGATATACTAATGCTATTTTAGATATTTTAGAAAAATATAATGTAAAAGCAACATTCTTTGTTATTGGAAATAAAGCTAATATTTATCCAAAAACTCTAAATAGAATTATAGATATGAATAGTGAAATAGGTAATCATTCGTATAATCATAAATGGTTAAGTAGATTAAATGATACTGAATTTTTAAATGAAATAAATAAAACCAATGAAATTATTAAAAATATAACTAATAAGGATTTAAAACTATTAAGACCTACTTATGGAGCAATTACTAGAAAACAAAGGAAATTAACTAATTTAGAAATAGTATTTTGGGATGTTGATACATTAGATTGGAAAATAAAAAAAGTCAGTACTATTGTAAATAGAGTTTTAACTAAAGTTAGTGATAAAGATATAATTTTAATGCATGATACTTATGAAAGAACAGTTGCAGCATTAGATATTATAATACCTAAACTATTAGAACAAAATTATCAATTTGTTACTGTATCAGAATTAAATAACATTAAAAAATTAGAGAAGAATTTAGATGAATACTTATGATAAATACACTAAAAAACAAATAGAATTACTTAATTTACAAATGTTAGCCTCTGTTATATTCATTATAACGATTATTGTTTCAATTTATTTGACTTACTCTGATAAACAAAATATTATTAATAATAAAAAAGAATCTAATTTAGATTTATCTCTTTTAAATAGAATTGTTGTTTTAATATTAGCTTTAGTATATATTTATATTAATTTAAATAATACTTATATTGCTAAAAAAAGAAATCAAAATTTAGATAGCTTTTATATAGAAAATATAGCTTCTTTTGTAGCTTTATTAGCAGCATTACTTATTTTATATGTTGTTTATATAAATAGAAAGAATAACTCTTTTAATGTATCTGATATAGAAAATCCAACATTATAAAAAGGACTATTGTCCTTCTTTATAATTTTTACATACTAAATCTAATTCTTCAACAACTTTATCAGTTTCATCAAAATCTTTTAATCTTACTCCACTTGCATATATATGACCACCGCCACCAAAATGACTTGCCGCTTCATTTATAATTGGACCTCTAGATCTTATAGAACCTCTAATGTTATTATTAGCCTTATCTTCAGTAAACATAACCCATACTAATATTTCTTCAATATAATTAAAATTAGTAATTAAATTCCCTGCTGTTGCAGTATCAACATTATATTCTTTTAACATATCTTCAGTTATTTTTATATATGCTAAACCATTTTCTGTAACTGTCATATTATCACTTATAAAATTTTGAAATTTAAATTCTTTAAGTGGTCTTAAATACATAACTTCATATAAATTTGTAAAATCTATATTTGTTTTTTCCATCAACTTAGAAACCAATTTAAAGGTTTTAGAAGTTGTATAATAATATAAAAATCTATTTGTATCAGATATAATACCAATATATAATTTTTCAGCTGATTCTTTACTCATAACTAATTTTGCTTTAAAAACAAACTCTAATATTAATTGACAAGCAGAAGAAGCTGTATCATCTATCAATTCCAAATTACAAAATTTTTCGACAAAAGGATGATGATCTATTTTAATACTATCAGTAAATCTTGATACATCTACTCCATCTACTCTTTTACTATCAGGAGTATCTAGTACTATCAATAAAGAATTATCATACATTTCTTCACTAAATTTATCTAAATTACCTATATATTTAAACTTAGAAGCAGGTGTACCAACAGCATACACCTTCTTTTTAGGATAAGTATTTAAAATAATATCTCTTAAAGCTAATTGACTTGCTAAAGCATCTGGATCAGCTCCAATATGTCTTGCTATAACAATCTTATCATATTTCTTTATTTTCTTTTTTATAACTTTAAATAAATTCATATTTCACTACATTTCTATTTTATAAAATCATAAGTATCTCTTATAATCATAACTTCTTCATCAGTTGGTATAACATATACATCTACTTTTGAATTTGAAGCGCTTATTTTTCCTTCTTTAACATCTTTATATGATGCTATTGAATTATTAACTTCTTTATCTATATAAATACCAATAGGATTTAATTTGTTAATTACTTTTTCACGAGCTAAATCACCATTTTCGCCAACACCAGCTGTAAATATAATAGCATCAACTTTACCTTCTAAATCTAAGTAATATTCAGCTACATATTTAACAATTCTATCACAATACATAGTATATGCTAAAATGGCATCTTCATTTCCTTCATTCATAGCATTTTCAACATCTCTACAATCTGAAAAACCACAAATACCAAATAATCCACTTTTTTTATTTAAATCATTAGTTATTTCACTAATTGATTTATTTGTTTCTTTACAAACAAACTCTAATATAGATGGATCAATAGCCCCACTTCTAGTACCCATCATTAAACCATCAAGTGGTGTTAAACCCATAGTTGTATCAAAACATTTACCATTTTTAACACATGATATACTAGCACCTGATCCTATATGACAAATAATTAAATTAACATCTTCTTTTCCTAATCTTTCTTGCATAGTTTTAGTTATATATTTATGACTTGTTCCATGAAAACCATATTTTCTAACCTTGTAATCAGTATAATAACTATATGGAATTGGATAAATATATTTATCTTCCTCTAATGTTTGATGAAATGCTGTATTTGGCAGAAAAATTTCCCAATATAAACCCATCTTTTAAAGCTTCAATACCTGCTAAATTACCAGGATGATGAAGTGGACCTAATTTTGTTAAATCTTTAATATCTTTAATTACTTCATCAGTAATAATAACTGATTTAGAATATTTTTCTCCACCATGTAATACTCTATGACCAATACCTTTTATTTCATCTAATGATTCAATAATATTATTTTTAAATAATTCATCAATAAGAACCTTTACAGCTTCAGTATGATTACTTAAAAATCCAGCACTTTTTATTTTATTTCCATTTACTTTTATTGTCCAAAAAGAATCAGATAATCCTATTTTTTCAATATATCCATTTATTAATACTTTTTCTTCTGGCATTTCATATACTTGAAATTTAAGTGATGAACTACCTGCATTAACTGCTAAAACTTTCATTTTATCTCTCCTTCTAACATTATTATTATATAATAATTTAAACACTTTGACAATAGAAAAGATAAGTATTTCTACTTATCTAATGGTCTCATTAATGGATACATAACTACATCTTTAATATTATCAGAATTTGTTAATAATTGAATTATTCTATCAATACCCATACCCCAACCTGATATTGGTGGCATACCATATTCCATAGCTTCTATATAATCATAATCCATTTCCATAGCTTCTTCATCACCAGAATCTTTTAATTTAGCTTGTTCTATCAATCTTTTTTCTTGTTCAACTGGATCTACTAATTCTGAATAACCATTTATTATTTCAGCACCATTCATTATTAATTGAAATCTATCTACTATTTCAGGTCTATCATCATTAGCTCTTGCTAAAGGTGATAAAGATGTTGGATGTTCTGTTAAATAAATTGGACCTATTACATTAGGACGAGCTACTTTTTTATATAAATAATCAACTAAATTACCATATCCTAAATTCTCAATAGGTGTTTCACTTTCAATTTCAATTTTTTCTTCTTTTATTTTATTTAATAATTTTTCTTTGGTATTATATTCATTTATATCAATATTTGAATATTTATAAATTAAATCTCTAAAAGAAATAGTATCCCAATTACCACTTATATCAACCATTTTATCACCAAATTGGATATTAAGTGTTCCATATATATTCATAATAATTGTTTGTAACATTTCTCTTAAAAATTTCATATTATCTTTATAATCATAATAACTACAATATCCTTCAACCATAGTGAAATCTTGTAAATGTGAAGCATCCATACCTTCATTTCTAAAACAACGAGCTACTTCATATACTCTTGGTATACCTGCTACAATACTTCTTTTCATATACATTTCAGGTGCAATTCTTAAATAAACATCTAAATCTAACGCATTATGATGAGCAACAAATGGTCTTGCTACTGCACCTGATGCTTTATTATTTAAAATAGGTGTTTCTACTTCATAATAACCATTATTATTTAAATAATTTCTAAGTTCTTTTATAAAATTAATTCTTGTTAAAAATCTTTTCCTTGTATCTTCATTCATTATCATATCAACATAACGATTTCTATAACAAGCTTCTGGATCTGTTAATCCATGAAATTTTTCAGGTAATGGTTTTAAAGCTTTACCTAAAAATTCAAAAGAATCAGCTCTTAATGTTTTTTCTCCTGTATGAGTTGTAAACATTTCACCTTTAACTCCTATAAAATCTCCAATATCAATCATATTTTTAAAGAATTCATATTTTTCTTCTCCAATTAAATCTATTTTAATTGATATTTGTAAATCTGATTCAATATCTCTTAATTTTAAGAAAGATAATTTACCCATTTTTCTCATAAAAACTATTCTTCCAGCTACTTTTACATCTTTTACTTCGTCATCTAATAAACTAGCTTCTCTTAATGAATGAGTTATTTCATATCTACCTGGATATGGATTCATTTCTTTTCTTATTTCATCTACTTTATTTCTTCTTACTATTTCTTGTTCTGAAAATTCTCTCATTTTTTCGCCTCTTTTTTATTTCCTATATAGAATATCATATTTTTTAAATAATTACTAGGATTTTTTATATATTCTTGGAACTCTTTTACCAATATTGCAAATTATCTCATAAGGTATAGTTCCTATATATTCTGCTGTCTTTCTAATATGTTTATTATCTTTAAGAATTAATACTTCATCGTTTACATTAATTTCATCATCAATTTCAACCATTAACATATCCATACATATATTACCTATTATTTTATATGATTTGTTTTTAATATAAACATTATTACCTTTATATTTTCTTATTACTCCATCTGCATATCCAATCGGAATAATACCAATTTTAACATTTTTATTAGCTTTATATGTACCATTATAACTAACTGTTTCATCTTTTTTAACTTCTTTTATTTGAATAATTTTACTAACAAGTTTAAATGTATCTTTAAAACCAATATCATTTTCACTTAATCCATACATTGCGATACCTAATCTACAACCATTAATTTTATCTATTTTTTTATAATTTAATGTTCCATCACTTGCAGATACATGAAATATATCTACATTTATATGTTTAGTCATATCCATGAATTTTTCAATTTGTTTTTCTGTTATTTCTTCACTATTAGCCATAAATAAATGTGTATATATTCCTTCTAAATATATGTTTTTTTCTTCTAATTTTTTTAAACATTTATTAAATTCTTCTTTATCTTTTATACCTAATCTATTCATTCCTGTATCTAATTTAATATGAGCTTTTAAATTTTTAGTTTCTTTTAATGATAATACATATTCTAAACTAGGTATAGTAATTGTTATATTGTTTTTTATACATTCGTTAATATATTCAGGATTTATAATACCTAAACATAATATAGGAATATCAAAACATTTTCTTATTTCTAAAGCCTCTTCTAATGAAGAAACAGCTAAGTAATTACATCCACCATCTATAATAGCTTTTATTGTTTCATTTCCATAATGACCATAACAATCAGCTTTTACAACACCAATATAATATTTATAATCACTATTCTTATTTTTTATAAGTTCAATATTATATTTAATGTTATCTAAATCAATTTCAACATAAGTATTTCTATACATCTTGCTCACTTTCCAATCTATCTAATATATTAAATAATTCTTCTTTTGTTTTTATACCATTTATTTCTTGTTTTATAGAATTAGAACCTTTCATTCCTTTTAAATACCATGCCGTATGAGTTCTCATTTCTAAAAGAGCTACTTTTTCACATTTTGTTTTTATTAATAAATCAGCATGTTTTTTAATCATCTCTATTTTTTCTTTTAAAGTAATTTTTCTAGGTTCAATACCTTTATCTAAATAGTCAATACATTCTTTAATAATCCAAGGATTTCCTAATACGCCTCTACCTATCATAACGGCATCACATCCTGTTTCTTCAATCATTCTTTTAGCATCATAACAAGATTTTATATCACCATTACCTATAACTGGTATTTTAACATTTTCTTTAATCTGTTTTATTATATTCCAATCTGCATACCCAGAATAACCTTGACTCCTTGTTCTTGGATGAATAGTTATAGCACTAGCACCTGCTTCTTCTATTTTTTTAGCAATTAGTAAAGCATTTATATTTTTATTATCCCAACCACTTCTTATTTTAACAGTAACTGGTACTTGAACATTTTGAACAACACTTTTAACTATTTCATAAACTTTATCAGGATCTTTTAAAAGAGCACTTCCTGCTTGACTAGAAATAGCAACTTTTGGTACATGGCATCCCATATTTATATCAATAATATCTGGTTTCATATTTTCTTCAATATATTTAGCAGCAATAACAAATGATTCTTTATCATTACCAAATATTTGTTGTGATATTGGTCTTTCATAATCTGTCATATAAAGCATATCAATAGTTTTTTTACTACCATACATAATAGCTTTATCACTAACCATTTCAGCAACTATTAATCCAGCTCCCATATCTTTTATTATAGTTCTATATGCACTATTGGATATTCCAGCCATTGGTGCTAAAACAATATTGTTTTTTATTTCTACATTTCCTATTTTGAACATATAAATCATCCCTAATAAATATATTTTATCATATTTTTAAAAAGAAAAACATGAAAATAAAGATATTATTCATGTTTCATAATTAGTTATTATTCTTTTTTAAAAAATTCATTATTAAATCGATTAATACTCCTTTTTCTTTTGGATTAGATTGAGCTACTAATAATATTATTGCAACTAAAGTATTATTATCAATAATCATTTCATTATTTATATATAATAAATTATAAAAATTTAAAAAATAGATAAATAAAGTTGCGGCTATTCTTTTATTACCATCTATAAATGAATGATTTTTAGTAATTAAATATAAGAAATTGGCAGCTTTTTCTTCTATTGTAGGATAAAGATCATTATTATCAAATGATTGATAAACTGCACCAATAGTAGCTCTTAGTCCTTCATTTCTTTCCAGTGCAAATAATTTGCTATCATTACTAAATTTCAATTTGTTTATAATGTTAATACATTCTTCATAAGTTATTTTATCATCACTTTTAGTTCCATTAGGTTTATTTATTCTTTTATGATCATAATCATCTAACAAATTTAAAGCATTAGAATAATTTTTAATAACTTTAATTATTTCCATAGCTTCTGTACCCTTTAACTCAGCATCAATTCTCCCAGCTATATCAATAAGTTTAACTGTTTTTTCTAAATATTCTAATCTTTTATTATTAACTGCATAACCTTTTATTAAATAATCTTTTAAAATCTTATTAGCCCATTTTCTAAAAATTATACCATTTTTAGATTTAACACGATAACCAACACTGATAATCATATCTAAATTATAAAAATCAACCATATGTCTTTGTGTTTTACCTTCAATAGCACCATGTTTAGTGGTTGTTGCAAATTTTGCAATTACCTCTTCATTATTTAATTCTTCAGTTAAAATATTTCGAATATGTCTTGAAATAACAGATTTGTCCCTATCAAATAATACTGACATTTGATCTAGGGATAACCATACTGTTTCATCTTGCATGTTTACTTCTAATTTTACATCTTGATTTTCAAACAAAATTATTTCATTTCTCATAAATCCCTTCTTTTTAACTCTTACATATACATTATAACAAACATATATTCGCCTGTAAATAACTTCTACTTAATTTTTTAAAACAAATAAAAATCAAGATTTCTCTTGATTTTAGATATATATTATATCTACACCAGATAAATTAGCTTTACCTGTAATTATTATTTTTTTAGCTTTTTCATTATTATTTCTATTCTTTTCTTCAACGGTACCTAATGCTACATCTGCTTTATTTTCAACAGCATATTCTCTTGGAATATATATTTCTACCCCTGCAAATGAAACATCCAAATTAATAATAGCTGAATCATCTTTTAATTCTACATCGTTCAAATAAACTTCAGCAGCTCCAAAATGACATGAAATATTAATCTTTTCTAAATTCTTACTATTAATATATTTAGAACATGCTCCAAATGATACACTTACATCAACAATACTATCTGCATCTATATCTTCTCTTTCGGCTCCATTTACATGATAAGTTTTACAAATAAATTTGTTTTTACCAGCAAACAATATATTTAAACCTATACTTCCTAATAAAGCTGCACATAAAATTGGCCATGGAGATAATGCTCCTAAATTTAATCTATCAGCATATAGTATTAGAATAAATGCTAATGAAAATAATATTCCTACAAATGATACATGAGAGATACTTTTAATTAAAATTGCTGTTAAGAATATTG
>CAYNYX010000017.1:0-13073 GCA_964401535.1 uncultured Muribaculaceae bacterium
GGTATTTTTACATAAACTACATCCTTGTCCATGACAGCTAAAACAAGATATATCTGTTTCTACTGAAGGTTCTGTAAATTGATAATAACTTGGTCTAAATCTTGTTTGACAATCTTCACCAAATAGTTTTTTAGCTAAACAATCGAATGTTCCTTTTAAATCAGATAAACTAATATTTCTATCAATTAGTAATCCTTCTATTTGCATAAATTGATGTGAGTGAGTAGCATCATCATCATCTCTTCTATATGTTTTTCCAGGACAAATCATTCTAATAGGTTTTTCACCATGATTTTCTAACATAACTCTAGCCTGAACTGGTGAAGTTTGACTACGAAGTAATATTTCTTCATCTTTTATATAAAATGTATCTTGAGCATCTCTTGCAGGATGTCCTTTTGGTATATTTAATAATTCAAAATTAAATCTATCTTCTTCTATTTCTGGTCCATCTACTACATCATAACCCATAGACATAAATAAATTTTCTACTTCTTCTACTACTAATTCTAAAATATTAGGAGCACCATTTGTTATTTTTGTTCCTGGTAATGTTATATCAATTTTTTCTTTACTTAGTTTTTCTTCTAATTCTTTTTTTTCTAAAATATTTCTTTTTTCTTCAAATAATGAATTTATTTCATTTTTAAAATCATTTATTATTTTTCCATATTCTTTTTTTTCTTCAGGAGCCATACTACCTAATTGATTCATTAGTTCACTAATAGGTCCTTTTTTACTTAAATAAATATTTTTTAATTCATTTAATTCTTTCATATTTAAAATATTATTTAATTTTTCTTTAATTTCATTATTTAACACACATATTTTCTCTTTCATTTATATCCCTCCATAATTTACAAGTTTCTATTCTACTACCTGAATCTCCATGTTCTAAATCATATGAAAACCGTTTTAATAACTCACATGGAAAGAATTTACATTCTCCACAGTGATTTAAGTTTTTTGATTCACAACAATCTTTAACTTCACAATTACCCCATGCTGGATTTTTCATATTAACACAACAAGTACATTTAAATTGTTTTTTGCACTCTAAATTTGAACAAATAAGTCCACATCTTGATTCTACCATATTAACCTCCTATATAAAAAAACACGTCCTAATAAGGACGTGATTACGTGGTACCACCTTAATTTATGAGTCAATCAACTCATCTTGAAACTAAAACGCGTTACCGTTATATATTTTGTATATAAAACTCTAAAGATGAATTCACAATATTTTTTGTATTAGTTTACACCAACCACTAACTCTCTTTAACTATTATATTGTTACTACTTCTTTGTCAATGTCTTTATGTATAAATTATAACATATCTATTTTTTTTTGCAAGCATTATCTATATATTTATTATAATATTCATTCTTAGACATAATGCATTTAATGTTTTTTATTATGCCACCTATATCTTCTTCTTTATATGGTGTAAAACCTACTTTTTCAACAACTCTTTTAGATTTATTGTTACCTGATGCATAACTTACAACTATATTATCAAATCCATTATCATATAAATAATCCATAAATTCTATGGTTGCTTCTGGACAATATCCATTGCCCCAATAATTAGGATGTATATTATATGATAATTCAATTGAATTGTTTTTTTTATCAATTCTATCTGCTTTTATATTACCTATAGGTGTTTTATCTTTTAAATAAATAATAAAATCTAATGGTTCAATATCTTTATTTATTTTTTCTAATACTTTTCTATTATATTCTAACACTTTTTTATAATCATCTAAAGTACCTTTAGTTATTATCAATCTATCTGTTTCTAATTTCATAAATTACCCTCTATAAATATAAATCTGTCTTTATTTTGTAAGTCTTTTTCTTTAGATACTTTAGAATTAGGTAAATATTTTAACGCTAATTCTTTTATTTTATCTCCTTGTAAATAACCTATTTCAAAAGCAATTAAATATTTATTTTTTAAATTGTTTTTTACTTTTTTTAATATTTCTTCATAAAAATATAGACCATCATTAGATGCATATAACGCTAAAACTGGTTCGTTATTTTTAACAATATCCATTATTTCTTCATCATAACTAATATATGGTGGATTAGATATAATAACATCATATTTTTTATCAATATTATCTAACATATTATTTTTAATAAAATTTATATCTACTTTATTAGTATGAGCGTTTTGTTGCGCTAAAGTTAAAGCTTTATCACTTATATCTATAGCATCCATATTACAATTTATATGTTTTTTTATAGTTATAGCAATACATCCAGATCCTGTTCCTAAATCAATTATATCAATTTTATCATTAAATATTTTATTTATTTTTTCAATTGTTTTAGATACTAATTCTTCTGTTTCAAATCTTGGAATTAAAACATTATTATTAACTTCAATAGTATTTCCATAAAAATCTACATTACCTACTATATATTGAACTGGAATACCTTTATTGAGTAATTCTAATCCTTCATTTAATTTAGAAGGTTCTAAATATTTTTCTAAATATTCTTTATCAGACATTAAACACCTAATTTTTTATTTTTATAAAGTTTTTTAGGTTCACTATCATTAGTTAAAATATTAGAACATGATGTCATTGCTTTTACAGGACAAGCTTCTAATTCTTCAGTATCTGATTTAACTACTCCATACATAGTATTTTGTAAACTACCAATATTAGTAAGTTCTTCTTCTAATTGTTTAAAAGAAATATTCATATCTATATCATTATATTTTTCTTTTAATTTTTTTGATAATTTTTTCTTAAAAGTTACATGATCTTTAATTAAATAACCTGTTCCTCCTAATAATAAAGCAAAATCCATTGATAATAATAAAGTTATAGCAACCTGACTAGTTAAAAATATTATTAAGGCTATTATAATTACTGATGTATATAATAATCCCCATGAACTTTGTTGTTTAAAGGCTTGGTTCATAATTGAATCATATAATTCTTGATATCCTTCTTTGTTTGTTTCGTTGATTATTGTTTTGTTTTCCATTTTATTCACCTCTTAACTTACGATTTTGATCTTCTATGATTAAGGCATCAATTACTTTATCAATGTCTCCTTGCATTACTCTATCTAAAGTATTTAAAGTAAAACCAATTCTATGATCTGTTACTCTATTTTGTGGATAATTATAAGTTCTTATTTTTTCTGATCTATCACCAGTACCTATTTTACTTCTTCTTTCAATACCTAACTCTTTTTCTTGTTCTTGAGTTTTTAAATCATATAACCTAGTTTGTAATATTTTTATAGCTTTTTCTTTATTTTTAATTTGAGATCTTTCAGTTTGTGAATAAACAACTAAACCAGTTGGAATATGAGTAAGTCTTACTGCTGAATCAGTTGTATTAACTCCTTGACCACCACATCCAGAACTTCTAGTAATATCAATTCTTACTTCATTCATGTCTAATTCAAAATCAACTTCTTCTGCTTCAGGCATTACAAGTACTGTTGCTGTAGATGTATGAACTCTTCCTTGAGTTTCTGTTACAGGAACTCTTTGAACTCTATGAGCACCTGATTCATATTTTAATTTTGAATAAACACTATTTCCTTTAACTAAAAAACTAATTAAAGTATAACCACCTGCATCAGATTTTTCTTCTTCAATAGATTCAACAGTCCAATTTTGTCTTTCTGCTAAACATTTATACATATCATATAAATCACCAGCAAAAATATTTCCTTCATCTCCACCAACAGCTCCTCTAATTTCTACTATAACATTTTTTAAATCATTAGGATCTTTTGGTAATAGCATGATTTCAAAATCGCTATCATATTTTTCTTTTAATGTTTCTAAATTTTCTAATTCCTCTTTTGCTATATCATACATTTCTTCATCATGTAACATTTCTTTAGCATCAGAAATTCCTTTTATTACTTTTTTATATTCTTGATATACTTCATATACTTCTTTTAAAGAAGATTGTTCAATACTTAATTCTCTTGTTTTTTTAACATCTTTTAGAGTTTCTTCTTTCATTAACTCATTTTCTATTTCTTTATATCTTAATTCTATATTATTTAGTCTTTCAATCATAATTTCACCTTTTCCTAATAAATTATACTATATTTATGTATGAATATCAAACAAAAAGTATTATTTAACTAATACTTTTTCATATTCATCTAATGAATTACTTTCTTCATTTAATTTTCCTTTGATTAAACCTAAAAACCATTTACATACATATAAATCAATTCCTATTTTTACACGATAACTTTCAATAGTTTTCATTATTGCATATTCCATATAATAACTAACATCAATTTCTTTTTTTAACTTAACATTACTTATATTATAACAAATTCTTAATGATTTCATTAAATTATGACTTAGTTTCTTATATATTTCGTTATTTGAACGTGCTAAAAAGATGATATATCTATCTATATTATCATTGATATAAAATGTTATTGATAGATTACACGCTAAATTTTTAGTAGGATCATAATCATATCTTTTCATAGAAGAATGAGCAATTGCGTCAAATTTAATTTTGAATTCGTTCTCATCTAAATCATATTTTTTTAAATTATTATTAACTATTTCATTTATTAAGTCATTATATTCATTTTTATTTAACCCAACATCTTTCATATTTTCACCTCACCCCTCCTTGGTGATTTATAATAGCACTTAAATCACATTTTGTCAAAATAATTATAATATTTATTTATTATCAAATTATTTTTTGCTATAATGAATACAAGGTGAATTATTATGTTAGAACAAACTATTTATTATGTGGCATCTATTTTATCAATCTTTTTATTTATAATAAGTGTTCAATTTAAAGAAAAAAAGAATATTTTATTAACTCAAGCATTAGCTTCTATGTGTTATTTTGTTACTTATTTTATATTAGGGGCTTATAGTGGATGCGCTATTGAATTAGTTGAACAAACTAAAGATTTTGTTTTCTATTTTTTTGAAAAGAATAATAAAAAAATCCCTTTTATATTATTAGTTATATTTGTATGTTTATTATTGACAGTATCAATTATTACATACGATGGATTTTATTCATTATTACCTTTAATAATAAATCTATCTTACTTTATATCTTCTTACTTTAAAAATCCTAAACATATTAGAATTGTTATGTTAATATGTGGATTTATATGGTTAATTTACAATATTATTATAGGAGCATATATAATTATAGTTGGTAATGTATTAGAGATTATATCTGCTATAATAGCTTTAATAAGACATAAAGATAATAAATTTAGTAGAACTAATATAGGAGCTTAATTATGGAATTAACAAGAACAAATTGGAATAAAAATGATATAAAAGAATTTAATGATTATTTAAAAACATTTGAAAATATTGAAAAAAGAGAATGGTCAACTAATTTATTAAGAACTAATTTACCAGTTTTATGTATAAAAACAAATGTAATGAAAGATATTATAGACAAAATATCTAATGGTAATTATTTAGAATTCTTAGATTTAATGATTTGGGAATACTATGAAAATAGTGCTATAAATGGCTTTTTAATATGTAAAATTAAAGATTTTGATTTAATGAAAAAATATTTAGATATATATGGTAGTAAAGCCGATAATTGGGCTACTTGTGATTTGTTAACTTTTGATATAAAAGATAATGAAGAAAACTTCTTTGCTTTAGCAAAACAATATAGTAAAGATGATTATCCATTTAAAAGAAGAATTGGCATGTCTATTTTATTTAATTTTATAGATAATAATAATTATATCGATGAAATATTCAAATTATTAGACAATTTTAAAGATGAAGAACACTATTATGTTAATATGATGAATGCTTGGTTATTATCAGAATGTATCATTAAACAAAAGGATAAAACTTTAAAATATTTAAAAAATCATAACTTAAATAAATTTACTATAAATAAAGGAATACAAAAATGTAGAGATAGTCATAGATTAAGTAAAGAAGAAAAAGATGATTTATTAAAATATAAAATAAAATAATAGAAATTTATATTAATTTTGTGTATAATTTTATTGATCTCATATCTTATTTAAATAAATAAAAATAAATTTTAATATTAAAAAATGTATTAATTTGAGAGATCATAAATATATGAAATAAGGTATCTATGAAAAAAAGACAAGAAGTATATGACTTATATTGGTATTTTGCTTGTGAAAGACAAAATATTTTTATAAAAAAGAAAAATGGAAAACCTGCCCCTTGGACAAAAGACCCTATTCTTCAAGAATATAAGTTTTGTAATAGTTATAGAGTTAATGATAGAGTTAGTCAATATCTACTTAAAAATGTTATTTACAATGGTAAAGAATATTCAAATGAAGATATGCTTTTTAGAATATTATTGTTTAAATTATTCAATAAAGAATCAACTTGGGAATTACTATTAGATAATTTTGGAGATATAACTTTAAATAGTTTCAATATAAATAACTATTCCATGGTTTTAAAAAATGCTATATCTAATGGAATCAAAATATATAACGATGCCTATATCAGTTGTGCCAATAAAGCCTTTGGATATGATAGAAAACACGATAATCATTTAGCACTACTAAATAAGATGCTTATAGAAGATAAAATACAAAATAAAATTTTAAAATGTAAAACAATGGAAGAAGCATTTTATATTATTAAATCTTATCCATTAATTGGAAACTTTATGGCTTATCAATTGATAACAGATATTAATTATAGTGATATTGTTAATTGGAAAGAAAATGAATTTACAATTGCAGGTCCTGGTTCTTTACGAGGAATTAAAAAGTGTTTTATTGATAAAGGAAAAATGAGTAATGAAGATATTATTAAGTATATGTATGAACATCAAGACGAAGAGTTTAAAAGACTTAATTTAAAGTTTGAAAAAATTGGTAATAGACCATTACAATTAATAGATTGCCAAAACATTTTTTGTGAGTTAGATAAATATTGTAGACAATCTTTACCAGATTTAAAATCAAATAGAACAAAAATCAAGAAAAAGTATGTAAAAAAGAACGATAAAATAGAATATATGTATCCACCAAAATGGAATATATAAAAATATTAAAAAAATTGTTTATTAATAAATGTGCAATAAAAACTCAAGAAAATTAATCTTGAGTTTTAAAATACAAAAATTTGGAGCAGTTTGCAAGGACATTTACAAACATTTATCTCTTTAAAGTAAGTTGTTTTTATCAACTTGTATATTAAGTATATCACATATTTTTTATTATGTGAATACTAATCTTGCATAAAGAATATTCTGATTTTTGCTGTCATAGTTCCAGAAGATGATTCTCGCAGTTCAATGATTGTTGCATACATAGAATAATTATTAGATTCATATTCTGATATTTTTTGGGAGTTATTTTCGTTTATTTCACCCAATTCATTTCCACATTCATCCATAACAACGTATAGGGCAGAATCGTATTGTGTTTCTAATGATACAACATCTCCTTCTGAAACCAATGATAAATTATCTTGTCTAGACATATCGTATTCATCTTTTTTATTAGTTTTTATTAGTGTTGTTTCGAAATAATCCATTTCTTTTAATGATTCTTTCGTTAATTTGTTATAAAATCCAACAGCAATTTCAATAAATTGTGTTTCCTTATTAAGAGTACTAATATGTGAAACAATTAAAAGATTATCATCATCAATATATTTTTTAATCATTTGTTGTAAATTGTTTTTTGGAACATATCCAATAAATTCATCATTACATAAAATTTTGATAGCATTTTTATCGTATTCATTTGTTGGCTCTTCTTCAAAAGTGACAGTTTTATTTATGTCAATTTTATCAAAATCCACATTTTTGTGACTTGTTCCTTTTACTTCAATATCATAGTATTTATATTTTAAAAACATATTTTCATCTATAAAAGGGAAAGTATAATTACTAGATTTTATACTATTTTTTTCTGCTAACTCAATTTTATCATTATTAGTAGTTTCAGTAATTGTTGTATCATTTGTTGTTTTTTTCTCATTTTTATTATTTTCTTCTTCTAATTTTTTTGCGATTTCATCATAACCCCTAGTCACAAATAGTAACAAACAACCTAATCCGATAAATAAAATACCTAATGGTAAAACACCCAAACCAACTATTATTAATATAATGCTTAATATTTTTATTATTTTAGATACTTTTTTTAATGATTCAGCAGAAAAATATTGACCACCAACTAATACCTTACCATTTTTAATTATACTATTTTTATTATTATTCATTTTAATTTTTTTAAACCTCCACTATTTCTTTAATTTCATTAAACAAATCTTCTTCCGATACTATTTTAATTTGATTTCCTTGTTCTTGTAATTCTTGTGCTTTAGCAATTTTTCCACCAACATTACCATATTTCCAAGCATCACTTCCTAAACCGCCTACAAATAAATAATCTACTTTTGAAGAAACTCCGCTTTTTTCTGTTGCTCCCTGTTTTTCCAATTTCTCTTTAATTTCTGATTTACTTCCGTTTTTAAATTCTCCAGATAAGCAAAAAGTTTTATCTTTAAGTTCCAAACCACCATTATTATTAGATGTGGGATTCATTAATTCTTTAAAAGTTTCTGCTAATTCTTGTTTTTCTGATTCAGTAATAATACCATCTTCTAAAACTCTATTAACTATTATTGTTACTTTATCATATGGATAGACACCGCTTAAATAATCATTTTTTTCTAACCAAATTTTTAAACTCTGCATTTCTTCTAATACTATTTTTTCATCACAACTGATACCATTTATTATGCCTTGTAATATTTGCAAACTTAAAGTCGTTTCATTATAAATTTTTGAATGATTTATACTATCAACCAAATTCATAAGTTTAAGCCTTTCATATTCAGTGATAATGCCATCCTCTAATATTGAAGTTAAATCAATAATAATATTATTAAAAAGTGTATATTGCTTATAAATTAAATTTTCTTCAACCCATTTGTTCAATAACTCAATTTCTAACTGATTTATTATTCCATCGTAATTTATTCCCTTAATTATTCCAAATAAATTATTAATATTTGTTGATAATTTGGAATCGATATTTTCTTTAAGTATGAATTCAAATTTGTATGATTTTATTTGAAACGTTTCACTTTTGAATTGTTGCTTTAAATATTCAAATAATTTATATGCTGTTTCAGAATCTTCTAGTGCATTGTGTGGATTATATTTAATATTCAAATAATTTGCAATTTCAGATAATTTATAAGAATCTAATTTCAAATATTTTTTACTTAATTCTAAAGTGCAACAATAACTAAAATTTGGAACTTCAATTCCATATCTATTTAACGATTTTGATAAAACACTTAAATCATAAGTGATGTTGTGTCCAACTATAACATTATTAGTTAATATTTCTCTTATTTCTTGCCAATAATCTTTTATAGTAGGACTATTTTCCACCATACTTGAAGTTATTCCATTTACTTCAGAGTTTTTAGAATCAAATCTATCTTCGGGATTAATCAATGTATATTTTTTATCAATTATTTTATTATCTTTAACAATGATAACCGCAATAGAACATACAGAATTACATCTTAAATTTGGATTTTCTAAATCCATTACTACATAATTTTTCATAAATCAACTCCATTTCTTACTAATTAAATAATAACTAACAATATTATATCATCAATAATTATTTTTTTTATATATAAATGCTTTTTCTCATTTTTTCTATAAGCTCAACCTCCTTATTCATTTCTTGATAATAATTGTAGATTTTATTTTCTAAATCTTTTAATTGATATTTATTATTTAGGTTGTTTAGATAAATGTCATTTGTTTCATTAAAGATTAAAAATATCGTATTTTTGATATAAACTTTATGTGGCTCTAAATATGCAAGATTAGTATTTTCTAGTTTGTTTATACTATCATTTTCAAATGTTGGTGTAGTATTTGAAAACTTGCATATCATTTCTACTTTCTTTTTTAGTTCTTCTTCAATTTCAATTTCTTTTTTAATTACTTTCATTAAAATCATTCCTTTCCTTTAAACATTAAAAAACCAACTCTTACAAGTTGATTTAACATTTAAAGGCGAATAATTTCGCCGATTTTACCTTTTGGAGCGAGTAATGAGTGTATTTACAACTCTAATAGTGAATTGATAAAATATCAATTTCTATAAATATTCTACCATTAAATAAAAGATTTTGGAATAGAAATATGTCATTTTTTAACTTTACCATCAAAAAAAGTGATGTTTACATTAATTAAATCAAATAATTTTTATATAATAGCTGAATTATTTCATATACCCATTATTGACATATGTCAATAATGGGTATATACTAATTAAAGGAGGAAAAAGTATGAAAATAGTTATCTCATCACAAGGAGAAGAAAAAGATAGTTTAATGGATTCAAGGTTTGGGAGGTGTGAATATTTTTGTATTTATAATACGGAAGATGGCAATTTTAAAGTAATTGAAAATACTGCTGTAAATTCAAGTGCTGGAGCTGGAGTTGAAGCAGCTAATTTAGTCTTAAAAGAAAATATTAATGCTGTTGTAACAGGAAATGTTGGACCTCATGCAAATGAAGTTTTAAAAAGATCAAATATAAAAATATTTACTTCTGATATAAAAAAGATTTCTGACATTATTGAGGAATATAAAGAAAATAAATTAAAAGAATTTAATAGTTAATATGTTTTTAGGTTATAAGAAAGGCGGTGTTGTAAATTAATATTGTAGTTCTTAGTGGTAAAGGGGGAACAGGAAAAACATTAATATCTACTAATCTAGCTTTATCTATGAAAGCTAATTATGTAGATGCTGATGTTGAAGAACCCAATGGTTTTATCTTTCTTAAACCTAAAATTGAAAATGTTAGTAATGTAGAAGTAGATATACCTAGCATTAATGCTGACAAGTGTCAGAAGTGTTATAAATGCGTGAATTTTT
The DNA here is from genome assembly GCA_964401535.1 of uncultured Muribaculaceae bacterium. Taxonomy (GTDB): domain Bacteria; phylum Bacillota_I; class Bacilli_A; order RF39; family UBA660; genus CAYNYX01. The sequence goes on from CAYNYX010000017.1 coordinate 10,944, forward strand.
GTGAATTTAATGCTCTTGCTATAGCAAAAGATGAAATATTAGTTTTTGATAAACTTTGCCATAGTTGTGGTGGTTGTAAAATAGTTTGTCCTTATGATGCTATTAGTTATAAAAAAAAGATAATAGGTATTATAGAAAAAGGTATAAGTGATGATATACATTGCATTAGAGGACTTCTTAATATAGGTGAAGCAATATCTTCCTCATTAGTAAAAACATTATTAAATGGTTTGAGTGAAGGAGTTAATATTATTGATTCAGCACCTGGTACATCATGCAATGTTGTAAATACATTAAATTATGCTGATTGTGCTGTATTAATTACTGAACCCACTGAATTTGGACTTCATGATTTAAAAAGAGCAGTTACATTGGTTGAAAATTTAAAAATACCCTTTGGAATTGTTATAAATAGAGTTATTGAACATGATAATATTATAAAAAAATATTGTGAAGATAAAAATATAAGAATATTAGGTGAAATAAATTATGATAAAAAAATAGCTGAATTATATTCTAATGGTAATTTATTAGTAGATAATGATAACTATAAAAAGATATTTATTAATTTAAGTAAAAATATAGAGGAGCAGTTATTATGCAGGTAACAATATTAAGTGGTAAAGGGGGAACTGGGAAAACGACAATAGCTGTTGGAATAGCTGAAACAATTGAAAATAGTATAAAAATTGATTGTGATGTTGATGCAGCTAATATGTATTTATACTATAAGGGAAATGAAATAAAAAAAGAATCATTTTATTCTGGCAAGATAGCAGAAATTAATTTAGATAAATGTATAAAGTGTGGTAAATGTGTCAGAAATTGCAAATTTGAAGTTATTAAAGATTATAAAGTTGATAGTTTAAAATGTGAAGGTTGTGGAGTTTGTAAATTAGTATGTCCAGTTGGTGCAATTGAAATGTCTGATAATCATATAGCCGATATTATAGAAGAAAAATTAGATACTGGTTATTTGATAAGAGCTGATATGGAAATTGGAGCTGATGGATCAGGAAGACTTATAACGAAATTAAGAAATAAAGCAAAAAATAATGATGAAGTTATTATCATTGATGGATCTCCAGGGATAGGTTGTCCTGTCATAGCTTCTATTACTAATACTGATCTCTGTCTTGTAGTAACTGAACCGACATTATCTGGATTAAATGATTTAGAGAGAGTGTTAGAATTAATTAATAGTTTTAAAATAAAGGTACTTGTTTGTATAAATAAATATGACATAAATCTTAATATGACTGAAAATATTGAAAATTATTGTAGAGAGAATAATATTGAAATCATAGGTTTGATTCCGTACGATGATATAGTTACCAAATCAATTAATGATTTAAAACCAATCATTTTATATGAAACAAGTCAAGCAGGTATAGAAATAAAGAAAATAGCTGAAAAAATATTTAAAATTTATAAGGAGGAATATTTATGAAAGTAGCAATAGCAACTGATAATAATAAATGTAGTGATCATTTTGGTCATTGTGAAGGATTTAAACTTTATGATGTAATAAATGGTAAAATTGAGCAGGAGGATTTTATAAAAAATCCAGGACATAAACCAGGTTTTTTACCAAACTATTTAAGTGGCAGAGGTGTAAATGTTATAATTTCTTCAGGTATGGGAAGTTCTGCTCAGGAATTATTTAAAGAGAAAAACATTGAAGTAATTGTTGGCTGTGAAGGCAGTTTAGACAGAATAATTCGAGAGTTTATGGATGGGAGTTTAGTATCAGATAAGAGTGTATGTAATAAACATGAATTTGATGGAAATTGTAATGATTAGTATTAAATTTTATAAAGAAAGGAGGAATTATATATGCCAAGATTAGATGGAACAGGTCCTAATGGTAATGGATCAGGAACAGGAAGAGGATTAGGGAATTGTAATCCTAATCAAAAAAATGTTAAAATTAATAATGAAGATCAAAAAAATGGTAATCAATCAACAAATCAAAATATATCTAAAAAACCATTAGTTGATCGTGGACTAGGATTAGGACGCAGAAATGGTAGAGGATTTCGTAACAGAGGTAGGTAAGGAGTAATATTTATGGCAAGACCAGTAAAATCAAGAATTATTTGTTCAGAACCTAAAATAAATATATTTGGA